>NZ_CAXFDV010000198.1:0-7591 GCF_964001545.1 uncultured Aquincola sp. | reverse complement strand
CCGGCGGGCTCGTCGCCCTCGATGAAATGGGTGAACCCGCCGGTGGCCTACATGCTGCATGCCGGCGTGCCGCTGCTGCGGCAAGCCGGTGTGCACCTGCCGGGCCACCATGAAGGGGACACCAGCCGCGTGGCGCTGGAGGCCTACCCCGGCCTGCTGGCGCGCGAGCTGATCGGCGCCCGCTCATACAAGAGCGACGAGCGGGCCAAGCACACGCCCGAGCGGCTGATCGCCCGTAAGGACCTGCTGGAAGCGCTGGAGCAGGGTCGCAGCCGCCTGGGCCTGCGCCTCAAGTGCAGCCATGCGCAGCGCGATGCGCTGGCCGCCGATGGCAGCGGCGACAAGCTGGACGCGGTGCTGTGCATGCTGCAGGCCGCCTGGGCCAGCCGCCAGCCCGACTGGGGCCTGCCGCCGCAGGTCGATCCGATCGAAGGCTGGATCGTCTCGGTGCCGCATGCGCCGGTGATCGCGCCTGAGGCCGCCGCGCCGGCCAAGACCGCGGCCAGGGCGCGTCGGACCAAGCCTGCCGCCGCCGTTCTGGCGCCGGTGAAGAAGCCCTCACCGGTCAAGGCCTGAACCCGATCCACGGATGACCGGCCGACGCCTGCGCTACGCCCCCGGCGCCTGGTTCGAGCGCCATGGCTGGAAGCCGTTTCCCTTCCAGCGCGACGTGTGGCGCGCGATGGCCGCCGGCCACAGCGGCCTGCTGCATGCCACCACCGGCGCCGGCAAGACCTATGCGGTGTGGTTCGGCGCACTGGCCCGGGCCGCTGGTCTGGGCGTGCCGATGGACAGCGCCCGCCAGGCGCCGCCGCTGGGCGTGCTGTGGCTCACGCCCATGCGTGCGCTGGCCGCCGACACCACCCGATCGCTCACGCTGCCGCTGGCCGAAGAAGCGCCGGCCTGGAGCATCGGCCAGCGCACCGGCGACACCGCCTCGGCCGAGCGGGCGCGGCAGGACCGCCGGCTGCCCACCGCGCTGGTGACCACGCCCGAATCGCTCACGCTGATGCTCACCCGCGCCAGCGCCCAGCAAGACCTGGCCGGCGTGCACACCGTCATCGTCGACGAATGGCATGAGCTGCTGGGCAACAAGCGTGGCGTGCAGGTGCAGCTGGCGCTGGCGCGGCTGCGGCGCTGGAACCCGCAGCTGGTGGTGTGGGGCCTGTCGGCCACGCTGGGCAACTCCGAAGAGGCCATGTCCACGCTGGTGGGCCATGACCAGGGCCAGCTGGTGCTGGGCCGGGTGCCCAAGGACCTGGCCATCGACACGCTGCTGCCGGCCGACGTGGGCCGCTTCTCGTGGGGCGGCCACCTGGGCGCGCAGATGCAGATGCCGGTGGTGGAAGAGATCGAACGATCCGGCCCCACGCTGGTGTTCACCAACGTGCGCTCGCAGGCCGAGGCCTGGTACCAGCTGCTGCTGGCCGCGCGGCCGGACTGGGCCGGCCTGGTGGCGTTGCACCACGGCTCGCTGGACAAGAGCGTGCGCGAATGGGTGGAGCTGGGCCTGAAGGAAGGTCGGCTGCGCGCGGTGGTGGCCACCTCCAGCCTGGACCTGGGCGTGGACTTTCTGCCGGTGGAGCGGGTGCTGCAGATCGGCAGCGCCAAGGGCGTGGCCCGGCTGCTGCAGCGCGCCGGCCGCAGCGGCCATGCGCCCGGCCGGCCCAGCCGCGTGACCCTGGTGCCTACGCAGGCGCTGGAGCTGGTGGAAGGCGCCGCCGCCCGCCGCGCCGCGCAGGCCGGCCAGGTGGAAGGCCGCCACACGCCGGCCAAGCCGCTGGACGTGCTGGTGCAGCACCTGGTGACGGTGGCGCTGGGCGGCGGCTTCACGCCCGATGCGCTGTACGAGGAAGTGCGCAGCGCACCTGCCTATACAAGTTTGACGCGCGAGGAATTCGACTGGGCGCTGGCCTTCGTGGAAGGCGGCGGCAGCAGCCTGGGCGCCTACCCCGAGTACCACCGCGTGCAGCCCGACGAAGAAGGCGTGTACCGCGTGCCCGATGCCGGCATCGCGCGCCGCCACCGCATGGGCGTGGGCACCATCGTCAGCGACAGCACCATGCCCATCCAGTGGGTGGGCGGCGGCGTGCTGGGGCACCTGGAAGAGAGCTTCATCGCCCGGCTGAACCCGGGTGATTGCTTCATCTTCGGCGGCCGTGCGCTGGAATACGTGCGCACCCGCGACTTGACCGCCTACGTGCGCAAGGCCAGCGCCCGCAGCGGCAAGCTGGCGTCGTGGAACGGCGCCAAGATGCCCCTGTCCAGCGAGCTGGCCGATGCGATACAGGCCCTGCTGCACCAGGCCGCGCAGGAGGTGGCGCAGGCCTACCCCGAGGGCGAGCTGGCCGACGACGCACCGCCGCCGCCGGCCCGAAAGGGCGCCGCCTTCAGCGAGCCCGAGCTGCGCGCCGCCTGGCCGATGCTGCAGGTGCAGGTGCGCCTGTCGCACCTGCCGCAGGCGGGCCGGCTGCTGGTGGAGCAGTTCCGCTCGCGCGAAGGCCATCACCTCTTCGTCTACCCGTTCGGTGGCCGCAACGTGCACCTGGGCCTGGCCCAGCTGCTGGCCTGGCGCTTCTCGCAGCAGCAGCCCAACACCTTTTCCATCTCGATCAACGACTACGGCTTCGAGCTGCTCAGCATCCATCCGGTGGAGGTGGCGCCGCTGCTCGACGGCCGCGTGCTGGCCGAAGAGGGCCTGATGCCCGACATGCTGGCCAGCCTGAACAGCAGCGCGCTGGCGCGCAAGCGCTTCCGCGAGATCGCGCGGGTGGCGGGGCTGGTGTTCAGCGGCTTTCCGGGTGCGGCCAAGAGCGCGCGGCAGCTGCAGGCCTCGTCCAGCCTGTTCTACGAGGTGTTTCGCAAGTACGACGCCGGCAACCGCCTGCTCACCCAGGCCGAGCACGAGGTGCTGGCGCAGGAGCTGGAGCTGGGCCGCCTGGGCGACGTGCTGTCGCGCATGCGGGCCCAGCAGATCGACCTGGTGCCGCTGAAGGTACCCACGCCGATGAGCCTGCCGCTGATGGTCGAGCGCTTTCGCGAAGGGCTCAGCACCGAGAAGCTGGCCGACCGGCTGGCCCGCATCGTGGCCGATGCGGAGAAGGTCCTGGCCCATCCGCCGCTGCCCGCCCGGCCGCGGCTGCCCAAGCCGCGCATCGTGCGGCGGCGCTGAAGACCGCCCGACCCAGACCGCGGCCCCGGCCCATACGGCCCGCACGGCCGTCACGCGCAGGTCATGAGCACGCCGCAGGATCGGCAGGCCCACCACCCGCATGCCGATGTCGCGCCCACCCTCCACACCGCTCTTGCGCTGCTTCCCGCAGCGCCTGCGGCCGTCGGCATGGGCCTGGCTGCTGGTGGCGCTGTGGCTGGCCGCATTGGGGCAGCCGATGAGCGCAGGCTCTTCGGCCAACGTCTGGCCGGCGTTGGCGGCTTGCAGCCCCATCGCCTGCGCGCAGGCGGACAGCCCGCCGCTGCCCGAGCAGCAATGCGCGCAGCAGACCGACCTGGCCGCTGACCACGCACCCGACCCCACACCGGCCACCGACATGGTGGACCTGGCGGTGGACGTGCTGGCGCACGCCCCGCTGCTGCCGGCCAGGCCCCTGCGCCAACGCCTGCCCCTGGCAGCGCGCTGGCGCAGCTGCGCGCCGCGACGCCGCCTGCGCCCACCCCGCAGCGCCTGACCGCAGCGCCCCGGCCCGCTGAAGGGCCGGCGCGCGCCTGTGCCTTTGCTGTTTCCCGCGGTCGACCTGCTGGCACGGGGTCGACCCCTGGCCGCGCCGATGACGCGCGGGCTTGCCGTGCCTGGAACTCTGAACTCGGAGGAAGTGATGAACCTTGTATCCCGATGGGCGAGCCTGGCGGGCGGCCTGTTGCTGGCCGCCTCGGCCCAGGCCGCGCCGGTGACCTACCAGGGCGTGCTCACCAGCGGCAGTTTTGCCGGCAGCGTGGCTGCCGACAGTAGCCCCTGGGGCGACGCGGCCGGCTGGTCGTTCTGGCAGTTCACCGCGCCCTTCATGGCGCAGGTGACGATCACCGTGACGCCGAACGACCCCGCGTTCGACCCGGTGATCGCGGCCTTCTATGGCACCGAGGCCGATACCAGCGGCTACCTCGACCTGCGCACCGGCACGCAAAGCGTGCACGTGGCGCTGGCCGATGGCGCCACCGAATGGTCGCTGGGCGGCCCCGGCGAAGCCGCCACGCTGCGCTTTGACAACGTGTACGGCAGCGGCACCTTCGTGCTGGCCATTGCCGACCACGCCGACGGCCTGGGCCAGGGCGCCCTGGGCTACACGATCACCGCCGCCGTGCCCGAACCCGGCACCTACGCCCTGATGGCCGGCGGCCTGGCGCTGCTGGCCTTTGCCGCACGCCGCCGCCGCGCCTGAGGCGCTGGCCTTTTCCCCAGCCTTTGACATTGCCAGGAGAAAACACATGACCACCCGTGACGAACACATCGACGTGATGCGCGCCTTCGCCCGTGCCGACACCGGCCGCGACATGGACCCGCACTGGAGCTTCGGCCGCCGCGGCTTCCTGCGCAGCGGCGTGGCCGCCGCCGCCACCATCGGCCTGCCGTTCGGCGTGCTGGGCTCGGGCGCCGCGCATGCGGTCAAGCTGCCCTACAGCCCCGACTACGGCCCGCTGGCCCCGGTGGCCGACCAGTCCACCGGCCTGCCGCTGCTGCAGCTGCCCTCGGGCTTCCGCTATTGGTCGTTCGGCTGGACCGGCGACGTGATGAGCGACGGCATCGCCACCCCGGGCGCGCACGACGGCATGGCCGTGGTGGCGTCCGACGCCGACAAGCTGGTGCTGGTGCGCAACCACGAGCAAGGCAGCCGCAGCGCCGGCAGCTATGCCGCCCCCAAGGTCACCTACGACCCCAAGTGCAACGGCGGCACCACCAATCTGGTGTTTGCGCCCAAGCAGCAGAAGTTCATTTCCTCGTGGGCCACGCTGTCCGGCACCATCCGCAACTGCGCCGGCGGCCCCACGCCGTGGAACACCTGGATCACCTGCGAAGAAACCTCGGACGGCGTGCACAACGGCGCCAGCAAGCAGCACGGCTACTGCTTCGACGTGCCGGCCGCCGGCCCGGCCAACCCGGTGCCGCTGCTGGACATGGGCTGCTTCAGCCATGAGGCGGTGGCGGTGGACCCGGTCACCGGCATCATCTACGAGACCGAAGACTCCACGCCCAGCGGCTTCTACCGCTTCATTCCCAAGGTGCCGGGCCGCCCCTCGGCCGGCGGCAAGCTGCAGATGATGAAGCTCAAGGTGCCGGCCAATGCCAGCATCAGCGTGATGGGCCAGACCATCAGCTACTTCAACACCGGCGCCGGCTTTGCCGACGGCACCCGCTGGGACGTGGAGTGGGTGGACATCAACGAGCCGAACAAGCCCTTCATCAGCGGCACCAGCTACGGTGGCGTGGTGGCCCAGGGCCTGGTGCAGGGCGCGGCCAGCCTGGTGCGCGGTGAAGGCTGCTGGTACGGCAACGGCGTGATCTACGTCTGCTCGACCAGCGGCGGCACGGTGCGCGCGGGGCAGATCTTTGCCTACGACCCGCGACGCGAGACCTTCACGCTGGTGTATGAATCACGCCGCGCTGCGGACGTGCACATGCCCGACAACATCGCCTGGAGCCCGCGCGGCAGCCTGATCCTGTGCGAAGACGGCGACAACGACCCGCAATCGCTGCGCGGCCTGACGCTGGACGGCCAGATCTTCCCGTTCTGCCACAACAACGTGAACTTCGCGGCCACCGGCAGCTACACCCGCCCGTCGGGCCGCACCTTCACCGGTGACCAGCGCGGCTCGGAGTTCGCGGGCGCCACCTTCCACAATGAGTGGCTGTTCGTGAACATCCAGACCCCGGGCATCACCTTCGCGATCACCGGTCCCTGGGACGACGGCGCGCTGTAAGCCGCGGCCGGTCGGTCAGTTCGAGGCGTCGATGACGAAGGTGCCGCCGGTCACCGGCGCCTCGATGCGCACACGCGCCCGGTTGCCCAGCAGGCCGCCGGTGCCGTTGGCTTCGACGCACTCGATCTCCAGGCCGCCCGCCGTCACGTAGCGGGTGGTCAGGCAGTAGTAGGCGCGGCCGGCGTTGCGCTCCACCGACCAGGTGACGTCGGTCACGCCCACCGCCGTGCTGCCCACGCAGCCTTCATAGTCGGTCAGCCGGAACAGCGGCCCGTTGTCGCCCACCCGGGCGGCGGTGGGCAGGCTGCCGGTCATCACGGCGACGCTGCATTCGTTGTCGCTGGTGCGGGTGCCGCCCACCGTGGCGGTGGACAGGCTGTGATAAAGGGTCTGGCTGACGCTGCCCGACGCGCTGCCCGACTGGCGCAACGTCAAGGTCTGGTTGGCGGTGTCGTAGGTGCGGCCGTCCATCACGAACACACCGCTGCCGGCGGGCGAATAGCCCAGCGTGATCTGGTAGTTCAGGTTGTCGTTGCCCGTGCCTTGCACCGTCCAGCTGCCCCCGGTGCCCAGCAGCTGCTGGAAGGCGGCGCGTGGGTTGTAGGTGGTGTTGGCGGGCTGGCCGGCGTCGTCGTCGCTGCCGCCGCCACAGGCCGTCAGCAGCGCGGCCAGGGCCGCAGCGGCGGCAACACGTGAGAAGGTGATCAGCTGGGACATCGCACTTCCATGCAGGGATCGGATGGGGCACTTTAACGGCCCCCGCCCCGCAGGGCGGCAGAATGCGCCGCACCGACCACCAGCCCCTTGCGCCCCCGCCTGCCGATGCACCTGCCTGCCCGTGTCCGCCGTCACCACCCCGGCCTTGTGAGGGCGCCGCTGTGAACCGCCTCTCCTTGCCCCGCCGCTGGCCCTGGCACCTGCCGGCGCATGGCATCAACGGCATCAGCGTGGCGCTGGGGGTGCTGCTGGTGCAACTGGTGGGCGGCCTGCTGGGCGGCCACCCGGCGGCGCTGGTGGCCTCGGGCGGGGCCATCTTCGCCAGCCTGGCCGACACGCCCAACGTGCCGCGCCGCACGCTGCGCCGGGTGTTCACCGCCGCCACCGCCGGCCTGCTGGCCACCGTGCTGGTGACGCTGCTGCGCGACCATGAGCTGGCGCTGGGCGGCGTGGTCACCCTGATCGCCTTCCTGGCCAGCCTGGCGCTGGCCTGGGGCGCGCGGGCCGGCCCCATCTCTTTCGTACCCATCCTGGCCATCGTGTTCACCATGGCCGCGCCGCCGCTGGTGGGCTGGCGCGCGCAGCTGGAACATGCCGGCTGGACGGCGCTGGGCGGTGCGCTGTACCTGGTGTGGTCGGTGCTGGCCTCGCGCGCGCTGCAGCCGCGCTACCGCGGCCTGGCGCTGGCCGCCGCGCTGGAGGCCACCGCCGCGCTGCTGCGCTCACGCACGGTGCTGCTGCTGCAGGACCGCATGCGCCCCGAAGGCGCGCCGCCGCTGCAGGACTGGATGGAGCGGCAGGTGAGCCTGGACGAGCGGCTGCAGGCCGCGCGCGACCTGCTGTTCGAGGCCGCCCACCGGCCCGATGCGGCCGACGTGCCGCGCCGCATCGCGGTGCTGCTGCTGGCCATCGACCTGCGCGACACGCTGCTGGGCAGCGAGCT
>NZ_CAXFDV010000197.1:0-1671 GCF_964001545.1 uncultured Aquincola sp. | reverse complement strand
TCGGGCTTGCGCTGGATGACGGCGCGCAGGATCTTGGCGTGTTCGTTGTACGTGGCCTCCACCCGGTCGGCGCGGGTGAAGTCCAGGTGCCGGATGATTCGGATGCGCTCGGTCACGTCCCAGTGCACGCGGGCGATCTCGGCATTGCCGGCGGCGCGCACCAGGGTGGCATGGAACTGCTCGTCCAGCTGGCCCACCTCGCGCGGGTCGGCCAGCCGCTCGGCCGCCGGCACCAGCCACACGGCCTTGAGCGTGTCCAGCGCCTCGGCCGGCGTGCCGGTGTGGGCGCACAGCCGCTGCACGCTGGCCAGCTCCAGCAGCACACGCAGGTCGTACAGCTGTTCCAGCTTGCCGAAGTCGATGGGCTTGACGTACCAGCCCGACTTCAGCTCCACCTCCAGGTAGCCCTCATTGCGCAGGCGGAACAGCGCTTCACGCACCGGCGTGCGGCTCACGCCCAGGCGCTGGCCGAGTTCGGCCTCGGAAAAGCGGTCGCCCGGCACCAGCTGGAAGTCGTCCATCTCGGCCTTGAGCTGGGCGTACACCTGCTCGGCCAGATTGGCCCGCAGCGGGGCTGCGGGCGCCACGTGCGGGGCGGCAGCGGCAGGGGGCTTGGGGACGGCGCGCATGCGATCGATCTTACCCAGCGGCCCCCGGGGTGGACGGTGGGTTGGCGGGCGCGGCCAGCAGGCTCACATGCGCGGCCACCACACGCCACTGGCCATCGCCCATGCGCACCCAGGTCTGGCTCTGGCGGCCGATGGCGCTGCTGCCGGCGCGGTGGAACTCGGTCATCGCCGTGGCCATGTCGCGGCCGAAGGTGGTGATGACGGTGCGGCCCAGCGTGCGCGCCAGCCCGGCCGGCGAGCGGCCCGCGCGAAAGGCCTGGATCTGCGCATAGCCCACCAGGTTCTCGGTGGCGCCGTAGCGCACGGTGTGCGGGCTGTTCCAGAACAGCGCGTCCAGCACCTCCACGCGGTTGTTCACCAGCGCGTCTTCATAGCGCGCAAACACGGCCTGCACTTCGGCCAGCACGTCGGGCAGGTTGATCTGGTCTTCGGTCATGAGAGTCGGGCCACCGGCGCGCTGAACACGCCTTGTTGTTCGAGCGCATGCGCCACGCGCAGCACCCGGTCTTCGCGCCAGGGCGCGGCGATGATCTGCACCCCGATGGGCAGGCTTTCGTGGCAGCCCCACACCGGCGCCGCGCACACCGGCAGGCCGATGCAGCTGATGGGCTGCGCCAGCAGCCCCAGGCTGGGCCGCGCCGGCAGGCGCTGGCCGTTGATCTCGATCCACTCGGTGCCGATGGCGGGCGCCACCAGCGGCGTGGCGGGGGCGATGAGCACGTCCACCTCGGCCAGCAGCTCGGCCGCGCGCAGCGCCACCCAGCGGCGCATGCGCTGCGCCTGCTGCACCCAGGCCGCCGGCAGCAGCGCACCGGCCAGGAAGCGGTCGCGTGACAGCGGCTCGAAATCCTGCGGGCGGGTGCGCAGGTCGGGCAGGTGCAGCGCGGCGCCTTCGGAGTTGCTGATGACGAAGGCCGCGGCGCGGGCGCGGGCCGCCTCGGGCAGCAGCACCGTGGGCAAGCCGCCCAGCGCCTGCGCCACGCGTTGCACCGCGGCGCGGGCTTCGGGTCCGGCCTGGTCTTGGAACCAGCCGCCCAGCACG
>NZ_CAXFDV010000196.1:0-9941 GCF_964001545.1 uncultured Aquincola sp. | reverse complement strand
GGCGTGAGCAGCCACAGCCCGAGCACGAAGATCACGTCGCCGCGCGCGGCCAGTGGCCACCAGTCCAGCCCCACTTCCCACAGCGACCATGCCACGGTGCCCAGCACCAGCAGCGCATACACCAGCAGCGAAGCGGGGCTGCCGCGCCACAGCAGCAGTGCCGTGACCAGCAGCGCCAGGCCCGCCACCGCGTAATAGAAAGAGCCGCCCAGCGCCACCAGCCAGGCGCCGCCGCCCAGCAGGGCCAGGCCGGCCAATGCAAAGAAGAAGGCCGTGGCGGTGGGTCGCCGCCCGGCCGAACTCGAGATCATGTTCATGCCGGGGCGTCGGCAATCGCTGTTCCTGCGCGTCGGCGCGGGCTGCGGTGACACTTGCGGGGTCGTGGCCCGTCCGCAGGCTTGGCATTTGCCGTCGACAGTGCCCAGGACCACGATGACTTCCCAACCCACCTCCACGCCCCCGGCCGCCGTCGCCCCACCCGCCGATGAGGTGTTCATCGGCGATGGCGAGATGGCGCGGCTGATGCGCGCCCACGACTGGTCGGCCAGCGCGCTGGGGCCGGTGCAGGCCTGGCCGCATGCGCTGAAGGTGGCGCTGCGGCTGCTGCTCACCTCACGCTTCGAGATGTGGCTGGGCTGGGGCCCGGACATCGCCTTTTTCTACAACGATGCTTACCGGCCGACGCTGGGCGACAAGCACCCGCATGCGTTGGCCATGCCCACCCGGCAGCTGTGGTCGGAGATCTGGCCCGAGATCGAGCCGCGGCTGACCCGTGTGTACCAGCACGGCGAGTCCACCTGGGACCGCGCGCTGCGGCTGGTGCTGCACCGCCACGGCTACCCCGAAGAAACCTTCCATACCTTCTCGTACAGCCCCTTGATCGGCGACAGCGGAAAGGTGGAGGGCGTGTTCTGCGCCGTCAGCGAAGAGACCGACCGCGTGATCAGCGAGCGGCGGCTGGCCACGCTGCGCGACCTGGCCACCGGCCTGTCCACCGCCAAGAGCCGGGCCGAGGTGCTGCGCAGCGTGGAAACGCAGCTGGCCGCCAGCGAGGTGGACCTGCCCTTTTTTGCCGGCTACCTGTTCGATCAACCGGCCGGCGCCGACGACACGCCGGTGGCGCACCGCGTGTGCGGCAGCGGGCTGCCGCCGCTGCATGGCGCAGCGCCACCGCAGCTGCCGTGGCCGGCCGAGCTGCAGGCCGAGGGACCGCTGTCGGCCGACTGGCCCTTGCAGGCGGTGTGGCGCGGCGCGCCGGCGCGGCTGCTGGAACTGCACGAGTGCCTGTCGCCCGCACTGCTGCAGGCACTGCCCACCGGGCCCTTCGGCCAGGCGCCCACGCAGGCCGTGGTGGCACCGCTGATCGGCCGCGGCACCGACCGGCCGCTGGGCGCGCTGGTGGTGGGCCTGAACCCTTTCCGCCGCTGCGACGAGGACTACCTGGCCTTCCTGCGGCTGGTGGCCGGCCAGATCGCGGCCAGCCTGGCCAGTGCCGATGCCTTCGAGGCCGAACAGGCCCGCGTGGCCGAAGAACGCGACCGCCTGCAGCGCATGTTCCAGCAGGCGCCCAGCTTCATGTGCCTGCTGGCCGGGCCGGAGCACCGCTTCGTGCTGGTCAACGACGCCTACGCCAGCCTGGTGGGCCACCGCGAGCTGCTGGGCCTGACCGTGCGCGAGGCCTTGCCCGAGGTGCGCGGCCAGGGCTTTTTCGAGCTGCTGGACGAGGTGTACAGCACACGCCGGCCCTATGCCGGCCGCAACGTGCCGGTGCACCTGCTGCGCGAGCCCGGCGGCGTGCCCGAAGAACGTTATGTGCACCTGATCTACCAGCCGCTGCTGGACGACGAAGGCCAGGCCACCGGCATCTTTGTCGACGGCTACGACGTGACCCACCAGCGCCGCGCGGAAGAGGCGCTGCAGCAGCTCAACGACTCGCTGGAGCAGCGGGTGCAGGCCCGCACCGCCGAGCTGGCGCTGGCCATGGACCAGCTGCGCCGCGAATCGGCCGAGCGCGAGGCCGCGCAGGAAGCGCTGCGCCATGCCCAGCGCATGGAGTCGCTGGGCGCGCTCACCGGCGGCGTGGCGCACGACTTCAACAACCTGCTGCAGGTGGTCAGCGGCAACCTGCAGCTGCTGTCGCGCTACGTGGGCAGCGATGCGCGGGCGCAGGAGCGGGTGCAGAAGGCGCTGGCCGGCGTGGCCCGCGGCGCCAAGCTGGCTTCGCAGCTGCTGGCCTTCGGCCGCCGCCAGCCGCTGGAGCCCAAGGTGGTGAACCTGGGCCGCCTGATGCGCGAGATGGACGACATGCTGCGCCGGGCGCTGGGCGAGGAGATCGCGCTGGAGACGGTGGTCAGCGGCGGCTTGTGGAACACCTTCATCGACCCCGGCCAGGTGGAGAACGCGGTGCTCAACCTGGCCATCAATGCCCGCGACGCGATGGGCGGCGCCGGCCGCCTGACGCTGGAAGCCGGCAATGCGATGCTGGACGACGACTACGCCCGCATGCACCCCGAGGTACAGCCCGGCCACTACGTGATGCTGGCCGTCACCGACACCGGCAGCGGCATTGCGCCGGAGCTGCTGGACCGGGTGTTCGAGCCCTTCTTCAGCACCAAGCCCGAGGGCAAGGGCACCGGCCTGGGCCTGTCGATGGTGTACGGCTTCGTCAAGCAGTCGGGCGGCCACGTCAAGCTCTACAGCGAGGTGGGCGAAGGCACCACGGTGCGGCTGTACCTGCCCCGCGCCCACGCTGGCGAGGACCTGCCCACCGGCCCGGCCGACACCGAGTCACAAGGCGGTCATGAAACCGTGCTGGTGGTGGAAGACGACGACGAGGTGCGCGACACCGTGGTGTCGCTGCTCACCGAGCTGGGCTACCGGGTGCTGAAGGCACGCGACGCCGCCAGCGCCTTGAGCGTGATCGACAGTGGCACCGCCATCGACCTGCTGTTCACCGACGTGGTGATGCCCGGCCCGTTGCGCAGCCCCGAGCTGGCGCGCCGCGCCCGCGAAAGGCTGCCCGGCATCGCGGTGCTGTTCACCTCGGGCTATACCGAAAACGCCATCGTGCACAACGGCCGGCTGGACGTGGGCGTGGACCTGCTGTCCAAGCCCTACACCGCCGAGGCGCTGGCGCGCAAGGTGCGTCAGGTGCTGGGGCGGCCGCGGTAGTCGGTCCAGCACTGGCGCTGGTAGTCGTACAGCTTGCAGGCCCGCGCGGTGCGGGCGTACCAGCGCCATGAAAAGGGCTGCACCACGATGCAGCCAGGCATGCGCTCTTCCAGCAGCTTCTGCGCACGCTTGAGGCGGTACAGCGGCACGCTCATATCCACGTGGTGGGCGGTGTGCTCCATGATGTGGTGCAGGGCACTGCCCATGGCCGAGCGGAAGGTCAGGTGCACCGTGGTCGAGACGAAGGGCTGCGCCGCGGCCCAGCTCTTCTTGTCCTGGTACCAGGCCACGCCGGTGTGCGTGTGGTGCACGTACACCACGAAGCCGATGAAGCCGTTCCACACCAGGAAGGGCAGCACGAAGCCCACCGCCACCAGCCAGGCGGCCGATTGGCCGGTGGCGCGGGCCGCGGCCACCAGGCCGGCGATCCACACGGCCGCGGCGGCGGTCACCAGCAGGCCATCGGCGGTGAAGATGGCGCGCCGCGTGGGCATGTGCCGCTTGCTGGGAAACAGCATGCGGGCCCACCAGATCTCGACCAGGTAGTACAGCCACGGTGCCCAGCCGCTGCGGTAGACGCGTTCCAGGCCACGGCGCCAGCGCGGCAGGGCCTGGTATTCGGCCAGGGTGCGCGGCTCCCACACGAAGTCGAAGCCCTTGAGGTTGGTGTAGCCGTGGTGCACCACGTTGTGCCCCACCTCCCACAGGCTGTAGGGCGTGAGCGAAGGCAGGAACACGAGGCGGCCCAGCCAGCGGTTGAGCCGCCGGTGGCGGGTGAAGGCCTGGTGGCAGGCGTCGTGGCCGAGGATGAAGAGCCGCGCGATCACGAAGCCGGTGACGCAGGCCATGCCCACCTGCACCAGGGGGTGCGAAGCCAGCACGGTGGCGGCCAGGGCCGCGGCGAAAAAGAGGATGTCGAACACCGTCAGCGCCAGGGCGCGTGCAGTGCTGCGGGTGGCGATGGGCGCCATCCAGGCGCGGATGTCCTTGCGGTGCGGAATGGCCGCAGCCAGGGTCTCGCGGGGGGCAGTGGTCGTCATGAAGCCAGGGTCACAGAAGATCGCGCAAGGCTAGACGGCCGGCGCGCCAGGTGGCTTGACGCCGATCAAGCCCCGGACGGCGCAGGCTGTCACCTGTCTAGACAGGTGGCGCGCGGCCTGGCCGGTTTACAAGCGGTAGCACGCCGACACGCGGCCACGCTAAGGTGTGGTGAACGACAGGCGCGACGGCTCTGCACATTGGGGGTGGGCCCCTAAATTGCTTGTATCCGGGGCTGTAACTTGCCGCTGAGGGTGAACCCCCAGCCGGAGCCCGGCTGGTTTGCGTCTATAGTCCGCGGCTTCGCGAACGGCGCGACCAGGCCACCCACAAGGTAGCAGAAGCATCGAGGCAGTCCGCCGACCCTGGCCGGACCTGGAGGAATTTGAGTGGATTTTGCTGAACAGCAGCGCCGACCAACCAAGCATCTGGTCGGCTTTGGCATTGTGGTGTTGATGCACCTGCTCCTTGGCTGGGCGCTCGTCAGTGGGCTGGCCCGCAAGGTGGTTGAGGTGATCAAGGCGCCGATCGAGACCAAGATCATCGAGGAGGTCAAGCCACCTCCGCCGCCGCCCGAGAACCTGCCGCCGCCGCCCAAGCTGGCGCCGCCCCCGCCCAGCTACGTGCCGCCGCCCGAGATCAACGTGGCGCCGCCGCCCACCCCGGCACCGACGATCACCACCACCCAGGTGGCGCCGCCGCCTGCGCCGGTGAACATCGCCCCCGCGCCGGCCCCGGCTGCGCCCCCTGCCCCGCCCGCACCGCCGGCTCCGCCGCGCGTGGGCACGGCCGCACGCATCGACGTGTCTTCCTGCGAAAAGCCGGAATACACCCGCGCCGCGCTGCGTGCCGAGGCCACCGGCACCACCCGCATCCGCTTCACCATCGACGCGACGGGCAAGGTGGCCAAGGCCGAGATCGAGAAGTCCTCGGGCCCGACGCGGGAACACCGCGCGCTCGATGCCGCGGCGGTCGAGGCACTGGGCAAGTGCCCGTTCCGCCCGGGCACCGACCCGGAAGGCAAGCCCATCGGCGGCGCCATCGCCACCGTCGAGTACGTCTGGAAGATCGAGTAGCGGGCGCACCGCCCTCGCTTTGCGTTTCACCCGCGTGCCGGCACTGCGCCGGCCGCCATCTGTTCCCGTCGGAGAAAACCTCATGTCCCTGACCAAGTTCCTGCGTGCGGTCGTGCTGGCCGTCGCCACCAGCGCCACCCTGGTCCCCGCCACCGTCGCCTTCGCCCAGGCCGCCTCCGAGCCTGCCGCGGCGGCCGCCACCACCGAAGCGCCCGCCATCACCCCGGCCGTGGCCAATGAAGTGGTCGAGAATCCCTACGGCCTGGGCGCGCTGTGGGCGCAAGGCGACTTCGTCGCCAAGGGCACGCTGATCATCATGGTCATCATGAGCATGGGCAGCTGGTACATCATCTTCACCAAGCTGTTCGAGCAGCAGAAGCTGCTGAACTCGGCCAATGCCGCCGGCAAGAGCTTCTGGACGGCGGGCAGCGTGCGCGCCGGCGCCGACAGCCTGGAAAAGGGCAGCGCCTTCCGCTACATCGCCGAGCAGGGCCTGACCGCCAGCGAGCACCACGAAGGCACGCTGGTCGAGCAGATCGACCTGCACACCTGGGTGACGATGAGCATGCAGCGCGCCGTCGACAACATCCAGAGCCGCCTGCAGGACGGCCTGGCCTTCCTGGCCACCGTGGGTTCCACCGCGCCGTTCGTCGGCCTGTTCGGTACCGTCTGGGGCATCTACCACGCACTGACCGCCATCGGCATCTCGGGCCAAGCCTCGATCGACAAGGTGGCCGGCCCCGTGGGTGAAGCGCTGATCATGACCGCCATCGGCCTGGCCGTCGCGGTGCCCGCGGTGATGGGCTACAACTGGCTGATCCGCCGCAACAAGAGCGCGATGGAAAAGGTGCGTTCGTTCAGCAGCGACCTGCACAACGTGCTTATCGCCGGCAAGCGATGAATGTCGGCCCCCTCCGCTGCGCCTTTGGCGCTGCTCCACCCCCCGGGGGGGTCCGCGGTCGCCTTGGGGCGGCCCGGCGGCGGCCGCGGAGGGCCCTCTCTTTGAAGCAAGGATGACGTCATGGCGATGAACATCTCATCGGGCGACGACGGCGAAGAAGCGCTGAACTCCAGCATCAACACCACGCCGCTGGTCGACGTGATGCTGGTGCTGCTGATCATCTTCCTGATCACCATCCCGGTGGTCACGCAGTCGATCAAGCTCGACCTGCCGAAGGAAAAGAACGTCCCGACGCAGACCAAGCCCGAGAACATCGTGCTGGCCGTCGACCGTGAAGGCGATGTGTACTGGGGCGTCGAGCGGCTGCCCGACATCGAGACCCTGGTCGCCCGGCTCAAGGACTCGGCCGTCAAGGAACCCCAGCCCGAAGTGCACATCCGCGGCGACGCCGAAGTGCGCTACGAAGCCGTCGGCCGCGTGGTGGTGGCCTGCCAGCGCGCAGGCATCCACAAGGTCGGCTTCATCACCGAGCCGCCCGCGGGCATCGCCGCCGGCCGCTAGGAGACTCACATGGCAATGAATGTAGGCAGCGGTGGTGGCGACGACGACGTGATGGTCGACATCAACACCACGCCGCTGATCGACGTGATGCTGGTGCTGCTGATCATGTTCATCATCACCATCCCCATCCAGACGCATGCGGTCAAGATGAACATGCCGGTGCCCAGCAACGCACCGCCACCGCCCAAGCCGCCCGAGGTGGTGCGCATCGACGTGGACTTCGACGGCACCATCGGCTGGAACGGTGAGATCGTCAACGGCCGCGCCGACCTGGACAACCGCCTGGCCCAGATCGCCGCCCTGCCCGACCAGCCTGAGGTGCACCTGCGCCCCAACAAGCTGGTGACCTACAAGCACGTGGCCGGCGTGATGGCCAGCGCGCAGCGCCTGGGCGTGACCAAGATCGGCCTGGTCGGCAACGAGCAGTTCACGAACTGATTTGACTGAAGTCCCCCCCATGCGAAACACCCTCCAAGCACTGATCGCCGCGCTGCTGGCCGCGGGCTTCGTGGCCCACGCCGGTGCGCAGCAACTGCGCCCCGAGATCGGCAAGCCGCTGCAGCAGGCCGGTGAGCTGCTCAAGGCCGGCAAGGCCAAGGAAGCGCTGGCCAAGGTGCGCGAGGCCGACGCCGTGGGCAACAAGTCTGCCGCCGAGCAGCTGACCATCGACCGCATGCGCGGCGCAGCCGCCCAGCGCGCGGGCGACACGCAGGCCGCCATCAATGCCTTCGAGTCGGTGTACGCCTCGGGCAAGTTGAGCGGTGCCGAGCAGGGGCAGGTGGCCGAATCGCTGGCCTTTGCCTACTCGCAGGCCAAGAACTGGGCCAAGACCGGCGAATGGGCGCAAAAGGCCAAGGCCGCCGGCCGCAACACGGCCGAGCTGAACCAGCTGATCGCCTATGTGCAGGCGCAAAGCGGCGACTACGCGGCCGTGGCCCGCGACGCCGGCGCCGCCGTGGCCGCCGCCGAGCAGGCCGGCCGCAAGCCCGCCGAAGACGACCTGCTGCGCCTGGCCGATGCCTACCAGCGCACCAACAACGCGGCCGGCCATGCCACCGCGCTCGAGAAGCTGATCCTCCACTACCCGAAGAAGGACTACTGGAGCGCCTACCTCAACAACGTGCAGCGCAAGCCCGGCTTCTCGTCGCGCCTGTCGCTGGACGTGATGCGGCTGAAGCTGGCCAACGGCCTGATCACCACCACCGAGCAGTACATGGAAATGGCCCAGCTGGCGCTGCAGGCCGGCCTGCCCGACGAGGCCAAGGCCATTGTCGACAAGGGCTTTGCCAGCGGCGCGCTGGGCACCGGCGCCGAGGCCGAGCGCCACAAGCGCCTGCGCGACCTGGTGCTCAAGCAGCAGGAAGAAACCAAGGCCGGCCTGGCCAAGGCCGAGACCGAAGCTGCGGCGGCCAAGGACGGCAACGAGCTGGTGAAGGTGGGCACGGTGTACGCCTCGATGGGCCAGGCCGACAAGGGCGCGGGCCTCATCGAAAAGGGCATCGCCAAGGGCAGCCTGAAGCGCCCCGACGACGCCAAGCTGCGGCTGGGCTGGGCCCAGCTGCAATCGCCCGCCACCCGCACCAAGGGCCTGCAGACGCTGCGCAGTGTGGGCGGCAACGACGGCACCGCCGAGATCGCACGCGCCTGGGCGGCCCTGGCCCGGCAAGGCTGACCGCACTGCAGCCCCGGGCGGCAGCTGCCAGAATCGGCTGCATGACCGCCCTGCCCGACTACCTGGAGCCGCTGGGCGATGGCATCTACGCCATCGACACCGGCTTTCAACGCCCCCGCTTCGACGCCGCCTACCTGATGGTCGAAGCAGGCCGCGCCTGCTTCATCGACACCGGCACCAACCACGCAGTGCCGCGCCTGCTGGGCGCGCTGCAGGCCCTGGGCCTGGGGCCCGAGGCGGTGGACCATGTCATTCCCACCCATGTGCACCTGGACCATGCCGGCGGCGTGGGGCTGCTGATGCAATCGCTGCCGCAGGCCCGCGTGCTGGTGCACCCGCGCGGCGCCCGCCACCTGATCGACCCGCGCATGCTGTACGCGGGCGCACTGGCGGTGTACGGGCAGGAAGAAATGGACCGCTCCTACGGCCAGGTGATCGGCGTCGACGCCGAGCGGGTGAGCACCAGCGAAGACGGCATGGTGCTGCACCTGGCCGGTCGGCCGCTGCGCCTGATCGACACGCCCGGCCATGCGCGCCACCACCACTGCATCTGGGACGAACGCAGCAGCGGCTGGTTCACCGGCGACACCTTCGGCATCAGCTTCCGCGAGTTCGACCTGCCGGGCCGCACGGCCTTCCTCTTTCCCACCGCCACGCCGGTGCAGTTCGAGCCGGGGCCGCTGCGCGAATCGGTGCAGCGGCTGCTGCAAAGCCAGCCGCAGTGCATGTACCTGACCCACTATGGCCGCGTGACCGAGGTGCCCGCACTGGCCGATGAGTTTCTGCTTCAGCTGCAGCAGATGGAAGCCATGGGCGCCGAGCTGCGCCATGCGCCCGACCGGCACGAGGCCTTGAAGGCCGCGCTGCGCCGCATGTATGCCGAGCGCCTGCGCGCCACCGGCCGCCAGGGCGACGACGCCGAGCTGGACCTGCTCAAGCTCGATGTCGAACTGAACGCCCAGGGCATGGCCGTGTGGCTGGACAGATCGAAGGAGGGCGCATGAACCCGCGTGACGAGATCAACTTCGGCCTGCGCGGCCGCGTGGCCGTGGTCACCGGTGCTTCGCAAGGCATCGGCGAAGCCTGCGCCCGCCGACTGCTGCGCGAAGGTGCCGCCGTGGCCCTGTGGGACGTGGACGATGCCCGCGGCGAAGCCTTGGCGCAGGCGCTGCAGGCCGAAGGCGCCCGCGCCATCTACCAGCACTGCGACGTGGCCAGCAAGGCACAGGTGGACGCAGCCCTGGCCGCCACGGTGGGCGCCTTCGGGCCGGTGAATGCGCTGGTCAACAACGCCGGCATCTTCCGGGCGGCCGACTTCCTGGACATCACCGAAGCCGACTGGGACGCGGTGATCGCGGTGAACCTGAAGGGCTCGTTCCTGGTGGGCCAGGCGGTGGCGCGCGTGATGGCGGCCCACGGCGGCGGCGCCATCGTCAACATGAGCTCGGTCAACGGCCGGCTGGCCATTCCCAGCATCGCCAGCTACAACGCCAGCAAGGGCGCCATCGACCAGCTGACGCGG
>NZ_CAXFDV010000195.1:0-14764 GCF_964001545.1 uncultured Aquincola sp. | reverse complement strand
GCCGACGCCGATGGGGCCCGCCACGGCATACAGCCACCACACCTTGCGCGGCACCCGGCCACGCAGGCTGAACAGGATCTGCAGCGGCGTCATCGGCTCGTAGCCGAGAGGCCGGCGCGGCGGCACGGTGGAAGGAGTCAAGGACGTCATCGGGCAACAGGCGGCTGCTTCAGTATCCCATCGTCACCATTCGGTGAACGCCCTGGCAGGCTCCAGGAAGGGCCGGCGTCGTCACAATGCGACGATGCATGACGACTTGGTGGTGGCCACGCCGGAAGGCCTGTATTGCCCGCCCGGCGATTTCCACATCGACCCCTGGCGGCCGGTGTCCCACGCCATCGTCACCCATGCCCATGCCGACCACGCGCGGCGCGGCCATGGCCACTACCTGGCCTCGCACGACAGCGAAGGCGTGCTGCGCTCGCGGCTGGGCGAAGACATCACCCTGCAGACCCTGGGCTGGGGCGAGGTGGTGGACCACCGAGGCGTGCGCATCAGCCTGCACCCGGCCGGTCATGTGCTGGGGTCGGCCCAGGTGCGGCTGGAGCACCGCGGCCGGGTGTGGGTGGCTTCGGGCGACTACTTCGTCGCTGGCGACACCGCGATGCAGGGCGAAGTGTCGGGCGACCTCAACGCCACCTGCGCGCCCTTCGAGCCGGTGCGCTGCGACTGCTTCATCACCGAATCCACCTTCGGCCTGCCCATCTACCGCTGGCCCACGCAGGCCAGCCTGTTCGCCGACATCAACGCCTGGTGGGCCGCCAATGCCGAGGCCGGCCGCGCCAGCCTGCTGATGGGCTACAGCTTCGGCAAGGCGCAGCGCATGCTGGCCGGGGTCGATCCGTCCATCGGGCCCATCGTGGTGCATGGCGCGGTGGACACGCTGAACACCGCCTACCGCGCCGCCGGCGTGCCGCTGCCGCCCACCTTCGCCGCCACCGAACTGGCCAAGGCCGACTTCAAGCGTGCGCTGGTGGTGGCGCCGCCTTCGGTTCAGGGCTCGCCCTGGCTGCGGCGCTTCGGCGAGTACAGCGACGCCTTTGCCAGCGGCTGGATGCAGCTGCGCGGCGCCCGCCGCCGCCGCGCGGTGGACCGCGGCTTCGTGATGAGCGACCACGCCGACTGGCCCGGCCTGCAGCGCGCCATCCTGGCCACCGGCGCCCAGCGGGTGATCGTGACCCACGGCTACGAGGCGGTGATGGTGCGCTGGCTGCAGGAGCAGGGCCTGGACGCCGGCGCGTTTCGCACCGAATACGGTGACGATGCGCTGGAAGACCCCACGGCCGAAGCGGCGGGCGCTGCCAGCCCCCCCCCCCCCACGATGGACCCGGCCGCCAGCTGACCGAAAATCGCGCGATGGACCGCGACGACCCCCTGGACCCCACCCGCGTGCTGGACGGCTGGCGCCCCGACCGCGGGCCGCGGCCCACCGACGCCGAGCTGATGCGCCTGCTGGATGGTTGGCAGCCTGCCGGCGTGCGCCGCCCGGCGGCCGAAGACGCCCCTTCGCTGCGCCTGCCCAGGCTGCAGCCCGTGCAGGACGCGCCAGTGGCCGCGGTCGAGCTCGACGAGCTCGGTCGCCAGGCGGCCCAGCGCGCCGCCCGCTGGGCCGCGCAGGAGATCACCGACATCGACCTGGATTTGCTGCCCACACCCGCCGTGGCGCCCGTGCCCAGCCACCCGCGCCTGCTGCGCCAGTGGCAGCCCGGCGCCTGGGTGGCCGCGGTGCGGCAGGTGGCCGATGAAGTGACCGAAGTGCGCGAAGGCCCCGGCGGCCCGGTGGTGGAAACCCATGCCGCGCTGCGGCTGATCGCCTGGTGGGCACCGGCCGACAGCGGCGCGCCGCTGGACCGCTTTCCGCTGCGCGCGCAGATGCAGCCGGTGGCACCCGACCGTCTGCCGCAGGCGCTGCTGGCGCCCCTGCCGGCAGACGCCAGCGTGTGGTGCCTGGCCGAAGGTCCGGGCGGCAGCGCCGACTGGAGCCTGATCGGCCAGCTCGTGCTGCTGCACGACGGCAGCCTGCAGGGCCGCAGCTTCGAGGCGCTGCAAACCTTCGTCGAGAACGAGCGGGCCGCCCAGTTCAGCCGACTGAACGACGACTACCACCGCCCCGACGCCGCCTGGCCGGTGGAACAGAAGGCCGCATCACCGCAGGCGCGCTGAGTGCTCCAGCCGGCCTGATGCAAGCCTTCGCCGTTCTTTTCACCGAACTCGACGCCAGCACCGCCACCAGCGAGAAGGTGGCCGCGCTGCGCCGTTACTTCGCGCAGGCCGAGCCGGCCGATGCCGCCTGGGCGGTGTACTTCCTGGCCGGCGGCAAGCCGCGGCAGGTGGTGCCCACCGGCGTGCTGCGTGCGCTGGCCTGTGCCGAAGCCGGCATCCCCGAATGGCTGTTCGAAGAGAGCTACCAGGCCGTGGGCGATCTGGCCGAGACCATCGCCCATGTGCTGCCGCCGGCCGACCAGCCGGCCGAGCCGCTGGGCCTGGCCGAATGGATCGAGCACCGGCTGCTGCCGCTGCGCGGCCTGCCACCCGAAGAACAGGCCCGCCGCGTGGCCGGCTACTGGCGCGAGCTGGACACCACCGGCCGCTTCCTGCTCACAAAGCTGATCGGCGGCGGCTTCCGGGTGGGCGTGAGCAAGCTGCTGGTGCAGCGCGCGCTGGCCGAGCAGGCGGGCCTGGACCCCAAGCGCGTGGCCCAGCGCATGATGGGCTACACCGACGCCCGCGCCACGCCCAGCGCCAGCCGCTACCAGGCCTTGCTGGCGCCGGTGGTGGAAGGCGCCGCCGGCGACGAGCGCAGCCCCGACGATGCCGGCCAGCCGTACCCGTTTTTCCTGGCCCACCAGCTCGAAGGTGACGCCAGCGACTTCGAAGCCCGGCTGGGCACCACCGACCAATGGCTGGTGGAGTGGAAGTTCGACGGCATCCGCGCGCAGATCGTCAAGCGCGCCGGCCGGGTGTGGATCTGGTCGCGCGGTGAGGAGCTGATCACCGACCGCTTCCCCGAGATCGTGGCGCTGGCCCAGCCGCTGCCCGACGGCACCGTGCTGGATGGTGAGCTGCTGGTGTGGCACGAAGAACGGCCGGCGCCGTTTGCACTGCTGCAGCAGCGCATCGGCCGCCTCAAGCTCAGCAAGAAGATCCTGACCGACGCGCCGGTGAACTTCATCGCCTACGACCTGCTGGAGTGGCAGGGTCAGGACTGGCGCCACCGCCCGCACACCGAGCGGCGCGCGCAGCTGGAACAGGTGGCGCCGACCGTGCGCATGCAGCTGTCGCCGCTGGTGCAGGCGCCCGACTGGCCGGCACTGGCGCAGCTGCGCATGGAGTCGCGCGAGCGGGGTGTGGAAGGTTTCATGCTCAAGCAGCGTGATGCCAGCTACGGCACCGGCCGCACCAAGGCCGCCGGCACCTGGTGGAAGTGGAAGATCGAGCCGATGACCGCCGACGGCGTGCTGGTGTACGCCCAGCGCGGCCATGGCCGGCGCGCCAGCGTGTACACCGACTACACCTTCGCGGTGTGGAACCGCCAACCGGCCGATGCGGCCGAAGCCCAGGCGGTGCTGGACGCCATCGCCCGCCGTGAGCCGGCGCAGCCGGGTGCGCTGCAGCTGGTGCCATTTGCCAAGGCGTATTCAGGCCTGACCGATGCCGAGTTCGCCGAGGTGGACAAGGTGATCCGCGCCAACACGCTGGAGAAGTTCGGCCCGGTGCGCAGCGTCAAGCCCACGCTGGTGTTTGAACTGGGCTTCGAGGGCATCCAGCGCAGCCCGCGCCACAAGAGCGGCATCGCCACGCGCTTTCCGCGCATGCTGCGCATCCGCCACGACAAACCGCTGTGGGAAGCCGACACGCTGCAGACGCTGGAAGCGCTGATCCAGGGCTGAGGCGCTACCAGACCGGTGGGTGCGAGCCCGGCGCCATCGACGGCCGCTGCCAGCGCGCTGGCGTGTGCGAGAACTGCGCCGGGTGCCGCAGCGCCGTCAGCGCGCCGAAGCCGCTGGGCTCGGTGACCAGGTAGGGGCCAAAGGCCGGCGCCTGCGCCTGCAGCCCGCCCGCCACCCGGCCCAGGCTGCGCAGCCAGTGGCCCACGCCGGCCAGCGACACCTGCACATGCCAGCTGCCGCCTTGCTGCTGCTGGCGCCACAGGGCGGCTTGCGCGCCGAAGGCCAGCAGGTAGCCGGCCGCGTAGTCCAGGATCTGCAGCGGCAGCGCACGTGGCGTGTGGGCGCCGGCCGCCTGCGCTTCGGCCAGGTTGAAGCCGGTCGCCGTCTGCACCAGCGAATCGAAGCCGCGGCGCTGGCCCCAGGGCCCTTCGTCGCCATAGGCGCTGAGCGACACCACTACGATGCCGGGCCGCAGCCGCGCCAGGTCTTCCGGCGCAAAACCGAAGGCGCCCAGCGCGCCCGGCCGGTAGCCCTGCAGGAACACATGCGCCTGCGCCGCCAGGCCACGCAGCGTGGCGCGGCCGGGTTCGTCCATCAGGTCGACATGCACCGAGCGCTTGCCGCGGCTGGTGTCGGCGATCGCGGCGATGTTGGGCAGCGAGGGCGAGTTGACCAGCATCACCTCGGCGCCATAAGCCGCCAGCGTGCGCCCGGCCACCGGCCCGGCCAGGATGCGTGTCAGCTCCAGCACCCGCAGGCCGGCCAGCGGCTGCGCGCCATCACCCAGCGCGGGCCAGGGCAGGGCGGCGGGCGCCTGGCCGGCGGGCTCGATGCGGCGGATGCGCACCAGCGGCTGCGCGGCCAGCACCTGGCCTTGCGGGTGGGCGTCCCACTGCTCGAAGCTGCGGGCCGCGGCCACCACCAGGCCGGCATTGGCGGCCTCGGCCTCGAAGGCTTCGGCGCTCCAGCCGCGCAGCGCCTTCTGCACCGCGTCGCGCCCGGTGGCGTCACCCGGCGGCAGGCCCAGCAGCCGCAGCGCGCCGTCGCGGTGGTGCGCGAAGTTGGCATGGATGCGCACCCAGCCCGCTTCGCCATCGGGCCCGCAGGCGTACAGGCCCGACACCGGGTCCCAGGCCGGCAGCTGGCGACCGTCGATCAGGAAGTGGGCGCAGCTGTCCAGCGTGGCATGGGTGCGGTCCACCGTCACCCGTTGGCGCTGGCCGACGCCGCTGCGCAGGTGCCACAGCTCGGCCGCGGCCAGCGCCGCCGCGCCCAGGGCCGATTGCGCGGCCGTGGCCACGGCAAACGAGGAGGGCAGCACCGGCGCATCGCCGGTGACATCGGCGCAGGCCAGTGCCGCTTCCGGCAGGCCGGCCGCGCGCCACAACGTCTGCAGCGCCCGTGCCGAAGGTGCCTCACTGCCCATGCGTCGGCCCCGGTGCTCAGCGCGCCTTGCGCGCGCGCGCTGCGGCCAGGAAGTCGTCGAGGATGGGCGTGCCGTCCAGCTCGTCGTCGTGGGTGCGGTTCAGCGCCATGAACTCGGGGTGCCACTGCATGCCGAACACATAGCTCGGGCCCTTCCAGCGGATGGCTTCGACCACGCCGTCGGGGATGGCCAGCGCCTCCACTTCCAGGTCGTGGCCCAGCGACTTCACCGACTGGTGGTGGATGGAGTTGATGGCGCCGCTGACTCGGTCGGGGTACAGGCCGGCCAGCCGCGTGCCGCGCACGATGTTCACGCGGTGGAACTGGCGCTCGTAGGTGTTTTCGTCGTGATGGCGCAGTGCGCCGGGCAGCTGGCTGGGAATGTCCTGGTACAGCGAGCCGCCGAAGGCCACGTTGATCAGCTGGCAGCCGCGGCAGATGCCCAGCACCGGCTTGCCGGCGGAGATGAAGGCGTCCAGCAGCTCCATCTCGTACAGGTCTCGCACGCGGTCGCCGCCCCAGGCCGGTTTCATCGGCGATTCGCCATAGGTCTCGGGCGAGATGTCGGTGCCGCCCTGCAGCACCAGGCCGTCCAGCATCTCGGCATAGCGGTGCAGGCTCATGTCGCTGCGCCGCACCAGGCTGTCGCTGTCCACCGCCGGGATCATCACGCCCAGCACGTCGCGCGACATCACCCAGTGCGCCACCGACTGCTCCAGGTAGTGCAGCGTGCGGGTGAACACGCCGCCCAGGCTGGGCACCGGCGTGGTGGGGTGGTAGATGCGGGCGGACAGCCCGATCAGCAGCGGCGCCTTGGGCGCGTCGGGGGTGGCAGCAGCGTCAGACATGGGTGGCGGAGAAGACGGCAAGGGCGCGACAAAAAGGGCAGGAGGGGTCGCGGCAATCGCCATGCCCTGGCCCGGGTCCTGCGTGGAGCACTCACTGTATCGGGCGGTCTGCACACTGAGGTGAGCCGGCAGCGCAAAAACTATGTAAGCACCTGCCTGATCGCGGCTTCCTTCGTCGGCAAGGGGCTGGTGAGCACCAGCGCCGCGTTGGCGGTGATGCTGCAGCTCGTGCAGGCGACCGAGCCGATGACACGGTCGCCGGTGATTGGACGACACGGTGGACGAGCTGTACTCGGCCATCAAGTTCTACCTGACGCAGATCTCGCGCGAGGCGCTGTCCGAGCGGGAAGGGCGGCGCTGGACCGACATCGTCAGCTTCACCATCAACATGGAGCAGATCGGCGACATCATCGAGCGCGTGCTGCAGGACGTGGAAGACAAGAAGATCCGCAAAAACCGCCGTTTCTCCGAAGCCGGCATGGCCGAGATCTGCCACCTGCACGAGCGGCTCATGGCCAACCTGCGGCTGGCCATGAGCGTCTTCCTCGATGGCCATGTGCGCGACGCCCAGCGGCTGCTGGAAGAAAAGGCCCGCTTCCGCGACCTGGAGCATGAATACGCGGCCAGCCACATCGCCCGGCTGCGCGACAACACCACGCAAAGCATCGAGACCAGCTCGCTGCACCTGGACCTGATCAGCGACTTGAAGCGCATCAATTCGCACCTGTGCTCGATCGCCTACCCGATCCTGGAATCGGCGGGGGCGCTGGCCAACGCCCGCATCCGCCACTCGCAGCTAGCGCCGCTGGCGGAGGAACCCTAGGCACCAGATCGGTACATAAACGCAAAAGCTCAGAACGTTCTTGTGGTTAGGCG
The DNA here is from genome assembly GCF_964001545.1 of uncultured Aquincola sp. Classification (NCBI taxonomy): domain Bacteria; kingdom Pseudomonadati; phylum Pseudomonadota; class Betaproteobacteria; order Burkholderiales; family Sphaerotilaceae; genus Aquincola; species uncultured Aquincola sp. The sequence continues at coordinate 7,725 of NZ_CAXFDV010000195.1, read as the reverse complement.
AAAATGCGGCTTCAGGGTGTGTAAGTCAAGGTGGGTCTCATGGCAGGCGACAGCATGGCTCGATGGTCGGTGATGGTTTCCAAGGAGACGGACCTCGCTTTGCGCTCGTTCTTGGGTGCGCGGGGCAGCCGCAAGGGTGATCTTTCAAAGTTCATTGAAGAGGCCGTGCGCTGGCGCATGCTCGACGAGAGCATGCAGCAGGCGCGCGAGGGCTTTGCCGATCTGTCGGCCGATGAACTTCAGAACCTGGTGGATGAGGCTGTGACGGCCGTGCGCCTGGCGCGGCCTTCGCCTGGATCAGCGGACACGTAACCCGTGCGCGTGGTCGTTGATACCAACATCCTGGTCAGTACGCTCCTGAGCGCAGATTCGGTGCCTGGTCAGCTCATAGCGCAGTGGCGGGCTGGGCGTTTCACGGTGCTGAGTTGCAGCCAGCAGCTCGACGAGCTGATGCGGGTGACCCGCTACCCGAAGATTCGAGAGCGGCTGCAGCCGGCCTTGGCTGGCCGCCTGATCAATGAACTGCGCGGTGTGGCCCAGCTGATGGATGGTTTTGTCGTCACGCCGGTCTCTCCTGACCCCAACGATGACTACCTTCTCGCCCTGGCGCTGGCTGGTGAGGCTGATGTGCTGGTGACCGGCGACAAGCGCGATCTGTTGAGCCTGGGTCATCATGGCCGCACGCGCATCATGGCGGCCTCGTCGTTCCTGACGACATACAGAAGCTAGCTGGCAGCTCGGCCCTCAGTCCTGCACCCTCAGTTCAGCGTCCGGCTCGGCCCGCCGCGCAGCGCGCGGCGCAGGCGGCGGGCCAGCTCTTCGTCGCGCAGGGGCTTTTGCAGCACCTGTTCTTCCGGGATGTCCTTGAGCGCCGCCAGGTCGACGAAGCCGGTGAGGAACATGGTCTTGAGGTGAGGGTGCGAGAGCTTGAGCAGCCGCACCAGCTCGGCGCCGTTCATGCCCGGCATCGCGAAGTCGGCCAGCACCAGCTCGATGTCCTTGCGCCGGGCCAGCAGCTCCAGCGCGGCGCCGCCGCTGCCGGCTTCGATCACCCGGTAGCCGATGGCGCGCAGCATCGACGAAGTGGCGTCGCGCACCGCCGGGTCGTCGTCCACCAGCAGCAGGGTGTGGCTGGGCTCGCTGTCGTCCAGCAGGCCGTGCTGGGTCACTTCGGGTTCGCGCTGGCGCACCTCGCCTTCGGCCCGCGGCATGAACACATGCACCGAGGTGCCCACGCCGGGCTGGGTATCGATGCGCACGCCGCCGCCCGACTGCTTGGCAAAGCCGTACACCTGGGCCAGGCCCAGGCCCGATCCCTTGCCCACCTCCTTGGTGGTGAAAAAGGGCTCGAAGGCCTTGGCCAGCACCTCGGGCGTCATGCCGCTGCCGGTGTCGCTCACGGTCAGCGCCACGTAGTCGCCGGCCTCGGGCTCTTCCGGCCGCTCGGGCGGGCCCAGGGTGACGTTGGCGGTGCGCACCGTCAGGCTGCCGCCCACCTCCATCGCGTCGCGTGCGTTGATGGCCAGGTTCAGCACGATCAGCTCCATCTGCGTCACGTCCACCAGCGCCGGCCACAGCGGCTTGGTGAGTTCGGTGGCCAGGCGCACGCTGCCGCCCATGGTGGACTGCAGCAGGTCGCGCAGCGCCAGCACCGTGTCGTTGAGGTCGATGACCTGCGGCTCCAGCCGCTGCCGGCGCGAGAAGGCCAGCATCTGCGCGGTGAGCTTGGCGCCGCGCTCGGCCGCGCTCTGCATCGAATCGAGCCGCTTGAGCACCCGCTCGTCCGCCTGGCCGCCCTGGTTGAGCAGCCGCCGGATCAGGCTGATGTTGGACAGCACCACCGTCAGCAGGTTGTTGAAGTCGTGCGCGACGCCCGAGGTGAGCTGGCCCACCGCTTCCAGCCGCTGCATCTGCTGCAGCGTGGCTTCCACGCGGCTGCGCTCCTCGATCTGCTGCTTCAGCTCTTCGTTGGTGGCGGCCAGTTCGTCGGCGGCGGCGCGCTCTTCGGTCACGTCGCGGCCGATGGCGTAGAAGTAGCCGGCATCGGGCCGCACCGCCCAGCGGATCCAGCGGTAGCTGCCGTCGCGGCTGCGCACCCGGCTGTCGAAGCGGGCGGTGCCGGCGCCGTTGCCCAGCGTCTCCATCGCGGTGCGGGTCACCGCCACGTCGGCCGGGTGCAGCAGGTCGACGATGGCCTGGCTCATCACCTCGGCCGCGGGCCAGCCCAGCAGGCTTTCCCAGGCGGGGTTCAGCGCTTCGGCGGTGCCGTCGGGGCGCCACACCGCCATCAGGTCGGCCGAGAGGTTCCAGATGCGGTCGCGCTCGCGGGTGCGTTGCTCCACCCGCTCGCCCAGCGCTTCGTTCAGGCGGCGCAGCGCTTCGCCCTTGCGGCGCTGGCCGGTCACGTCGCGGGCGGTGCCCACCAGGCGCGAGCCGCCGTCGTCGCTGTCGAAGCGGCGGCCGGCGATGGACAGCCAGCGCACCCGGTCGTCGGCCAGCGTGATCACCCGGTGCTCGAAGTCCAGCTCGGGCCGGCCATCGGGCACCAGCGCCGCGGCCAGCGATTGCTCGAACAGCACGCGGTCGTCGGGGTGCACCACGCGCGAGACGAAGTAGGCGTAGTCCACCGTGACGCCGGGCGCGATGTCGGCGATGCGGCGCAGGCCGTCGTCGATCCACAGCCGCGGGCCGTCGGGGTCGAACTCCCACACGCCGATGTTGGCCGCTTCGGCCGCCAGCCGGAACAGCACCTCGGCCTGCCGCTGGCGCTCCAGCGCGAGGCGGGCGGTGGCTTCGCTGGCGCCCAGCGCGGCTTCGGCGTCGCGCCGGCGCATGCGCTCATGCGCCTCGGCCAGCGCGCGTTCCACCGCCTTGGGCAGCCGCGCGAGGTTGCGCTTGAGCACGTAGTCGGTGGCGCCCTGGCGCAGCGCATCGGTGGCCACGTCTTCGCCCACCACGCCGGAGACGAAGACGAACGGCACGTCGGGCAGCTGCTCACGCGCCTGGCGCAAGGCCGCGATGCCGTCGAAGTCGGGCAGCGAATAGTCGGCCAGCACCAGGTCGATGTCGCTGCGCTGCAGCGCAGCCAGGTACTCGCCGCGGCGCGCGGCGCGCACCACCTCGATCGGCATCTGAGCGCGCTGCAGGTAGGTGCAGATCAGTTCGGTGTCGATGTCGCTGTCTTCGAGCAGCAGGACGCGAGCGGGACCGTTCATCGATGAGGGAGGCGGGGCGGCGGTTGGTTGAGCACCGCCCAGAACATGCCCAGTTCCTGGATGGCCTGCAAAAAGGCGCGGAAGTCGACCGGCTTGACCACGAAGGCATTGACGCCCAGCTCATAGCTGCGCACCAGGTCGCGCTCTTCGCGCGAGGAGGTGAGCATCACGATGGGCACCGCGCGCAGCGCCGGGTCTTTCTTGACCCGCTCCAGCACTTCCAGGCCATCGAGCCGGGGCAGCTTCAGGTCCAGCAGCACCACGGCGGGGTCGCCGCCCTGGCGGTCGGCCCAGGCGCCACGGGCGTGCAGGTAGTCCAGCGCTTCCACGCCGTCGCGCGCAACGTGGATCGGGTTGGCCAGCTGGCAGCGCTCCAGCGCGGCCAGCGCCAGCTCCAGGTCGTTGGGGCTGTCTTCCACCAGCAGGATGGGGCGCAGCTCGGCCGTGCGGCTGGCCGCGGCCAGCAGCTCGACACTGCGGGTCAGCCCCGCATCGGGCCCGGCGGCTGCGGACCGGTCAGGGTTCTGAGTCATGGTCGGCTTGATGTTGGGGTGAGCGTGGCAGGCCGAAGCGGAAGGTGGCGCCCTCGTCGGGCTTGCCTTCGGCCGCGATCCAGCCGCCGTGGCGGTCGATGATGCGGCGTGTCAGCGCCAGGCCGATGCCGCTGCCTTCGAAGTCTTCGGCCCGGTGCAGGCGCTGGAACACGCCGAACAGCTTGCCCTGGTAGGCCATGTCGAAGCCCACGCCGTTGTCGGACACGGTGTAGGCGGTTTCATGCGCCCGCACTTCACCGCTGATGCGGATGACGGCCACGTCCCTGTTGCGGGTGTACTTGAGGGCGTTGTCCACCAGGTTGGCCCAGGCCTGGCGCAGCAGCGCCGCGTCGCCCCAGGCCGGCGGCAGCGGCTCGATCTGCCATTCGACCCGGCGTGTGCCCTGGTCGATGCGCATCGAGCGCCGCACCTCGTCCACCAGCTTGTTCATGTCCACCGCCATGGTTTCCAGGCTGGCGCGGCCGAGCTGCGAGAAGTTGAGCAGGTCGTCCACCAGCCGGCCGGCCGACAGCGCCGATTCGACGATGGTGTCCAGGTAGTGGCGCGAGCGTGCGGCCAGGTTCGGCTCGCTTTCGCCCAGCAGCTGGGCAAAGCCGACGATGTGGCGGAAGGGCGCGCGCAGGTCGTGCGAGACGGAGTACGAAAACGCCTCCAGCTCGCGGTTGCTGCTTTCCAGGCGGTCGGTCAGCGCGGCGCGCTGCTCGGCCTGCTTGAGCACCAGCGTGACCATGGCCTGGCAGAAGCTGCGGGCGGTGTCCACTTCCACCGCCGACCAGCGCTGGGCGGTGCCGCGCACCTCTTCGGTCCAGGCCGCGAACGAATGGCGCGGCGACAGCCGGCCGTCGTCCAGCGTGGCTTTCTCGGGCCGGCCGCCCCATTGCACGCTGTGGATGCGCTCGGGCCGGCACCAGATCACGTAGTGGGGGTGGATGGCCGAGATGGGCGCGGCGATCAGGCCGCAGGCGGTGTCGGCAAAGGCTTGCGCCGGCGGGTACAGCGAGGGCAGCACATGGGTGGCGAACAGCTCGCTGCGGTCCTGGCGCTGGTGCAGCCAGGTGGCCAGCGCCTGCAGCTGCTCGGGCGCACGCGTTTCGCCCACGCAATGCACCAGGTCGCCACGCACCAGGGCGGCGCCGCTGGCGCGCGTCAGCCGCAGCCAGGCTTCGGGGCTCTTGGCCAGCCGGTGCAGTGCCGCGTCGGGGGCGTCGCCGGCATCGGCCATGCGGCCCACCAGGTGGTGCTCCAGCTCCTTGGCGGCCCAGCGCAGCGCGGCTTCCTGGCCACGCTCGCGCGAGCCGATCTTCAGCGCCAGGATCTGGCCGAGGAAATCGCAGGCGGCTCGGGTGGGGGCGCCCACGCGCAGCGGCTCGGCATGGTGGCAGGCCACCAGGCCCCACAGCTGGCCGTCGATGACGATGGACACCGACATGGAAGCCGCGGTGCCCATGTTGTGCATGTACTGCAGGTGCACCGGAGAGACGCTGCGCAGCGCCGAGCCCGAGAGGTCGAGGGGCTGCCCGTCCAGCGGGTTCAGCGCGGGCAGCACCGGCACCGGCTGGTAGTGCGCATCGGGGATCAGCCGCAGCCGGTGGCGGCGGTACAGCTCGCGCGCCTGGGCCGGGATGTCGCTGGCCGGAAAGCGCAGATCGAGGTAGCTGGGCAGCCGGCCGTTGCCGTCTTCGGCGATCACGGTGCCGTGCCAGTCTTCGTCGAAGCGGTAGACCATCACCCGGTCGAAGCCGGTGAGCTGGCGCACTTCCTGGGCGGCGTAGCGGCCCAGCAGGGCCACTTCGTCTTCGCCTTCCACATGGTCGAGGAAGCTGCGCAGCCGCGGGTACAGCGCGTCCAGCGTGCGCATCTCGCCCAGGTCCAGCGGCTCCAGTTCGAGCACCAGGCCCTGGGGCGTGGCATGGGCGCTGAGCTGCAACAGCCGGGCGCCGCAGGCCAGCGGCTGCTGCAGCACGCCGTCTTCGCCGCTGGCCATGCCGGCCAGCATGCTGGGCAGCGCGGGGTCCAGCTCGCCGCTGCGCGTGGGCGCCGCCGCCAGGCCCAGCACCGCGGCCGCATTGGCGCTGGCCTGCAGCACGCGGTCGCCTTCGAGGTCGGTGACCAGCAAGGCGCCGTGCGGCTGGATGCTGCCCGGGATGTGAATGGGTTCGCGTGCGCAGGCGTCGACGGCCAGGTCGAAGGCCGTCACAGGGCGACTCCCCATTCGCTGGAACGTTCGTCGTCGTCGGGGTGCGCCGCCACCACCGCGGGTTCCAGCCACTGCAGCAGCAGCGCAAAGGTTTCCAGCGCGCCTTCCACCACCGCTTCGTGCCGCTCGGGCGGCACGCTGTCCAGCAGGGCCAGCGTCTGGCGCCAGCGCTCGCCGGTCAGGTCGCCATAGGGGTGGAAGTACAGCAGGCCTTCTTCAGGGCACCAGTCGGCGTCTTCCAGCAAGCGGCGCGTGATCACGCGGCCGCCCAGGGTGGAGCCTTCCATCACGTAGAGCGAGCCCAGCGCCGCGTCGAGCGTGCGGCACAGTTGCGCCGCTTCGGGCACCACCGGCAGCACCTCGATGTCCAGGTCGTCGATGTCCAGCGCCCGCAGGTCGTGCTCGATCAGCAGCAGCCGGCGGCGCGGCACGGTGAACTGGGCATCGCCCAGCGCATGGGCCAGCGCAGGCTCCCAGACGCGGTGAAAGCCATGAAAGCGCATGAGCACCGCCACGAAGCGGGCATAGCTCATAGGGCTGTCGAGCAACCCCAGCAGCGATTCGAGCTGCGCATGCGCCTGCGCGGTGGCCTCGCGCAGCCGGGCGTGGAGCGAGACGGAAACGGCGGGCGACGACAACATGGCGGGGGCCGGAGAAACCTGCAAAAGTGGGCCGGGGGCCGCATGAACGCTCACGCAGCACCGTGTTTTAACACCGACGCTGCAGGCTCACTGTCAGCAAACACCGCAGCCTGCGGCCGGCTCCGGCTGTCGCGCGCCCTGCAAACCGCCTCAAGCGGGCAGTTCGGCCCGCCGCGGCAGGTCGGCGCCGCGGCGCGAGCAGGTGATGGCGGCGGCCCGGGCCGCGAAGTCCAGGGCGGCCTTGATCTGCTCTGCCGGCAGGGTCCGCAGGGCCATCGGGCTCAGCGCGTCGTACTCGGCCAGCCAGGTCAGCAGCGCGGCCTGGAAGGTGTCGCCGGCGCCCACGGTGTCCACCACGTCCACCCTCACCGGGGCGGCCTCGGCCTGGGCGGCGGCCGTCCAGGCCAGCGCGCCTTCGCCACCGCGGGTGACCACCACCATGGCCACGCCGCGGGCCAGCCACTGGGCGGCCAGCGTGGCCGGCGCCTGGCCCGGGAACAGCAGGCCCAGGTCTTCGTCGCTGACCTTGAGCAGGTGGGTGCGCGGCAGCATCCAGTCCAGCAGCGCATGCCAGCGCGCCAGGTCGGGCTCCACGTTGAGGCGGATGTTGGGGTCGAAGCTGATCAGGCTGCGCTTGTGTTCGCGCTCGATCAGCGCGCGCTGCGTGCCGGCCACCGGCTCCACCACCGTGGCATAGGAGCCGACGTGGAAGGCCCGTGCCTCTGGCGGAATGGCGGCCAGCGCGGCCTGGGTGACGCCGCGGTCGGCCGCGCCTTCGCCATAGAAGGAGTAGGAAGGCACGCCTGCTGCGTCCACGCCCACCAGGCTGAGCGTGGTGCGCGCCGGGCTGCGCGGGGTGCAGTGGGTGTCCACGCCTTCTTCCTGCAGCGCGCGCATCAGCCGCTCGCCCAGGAAGCCGGACGACACACCGCCGAAGAAGCCGACCGGTTGGCCCAGCCGCGCCAGGCCGACGGCCACGTTGAAAGGCGAGCCGCCGACGCGCGCATCGAGCATCAGGCCGGTGGGGGTGTCGCCAGCTGCAAATACATCGAACAGCGCTTCGCCGCAGATCACGAACATGGTGAGGTCTCCAAGAGGAACGATGCGCAGCATGCCTT
>NZ_CAXFDV010000194.1:0-12489 GCF_964001545.1 uncultured Aquincola sp. | reverse complement strand
TACGAGACGATGCCCGATCCGCAGATCGAGGAGCCGCGCGACGCCATCGTCAAGATGAGCTGCTGCGCGATCTGCGGCTCGGACCTGCACCTGTTCGACGGTTTCATGCCCACGATGAAGTCCGGCGACATCCTCGGCCATGAGTTCATGGGCGAAGTGGTGGAGGTGGGCAAGGGCAACAGCAAGCTCAAGGTGGGCGACCGCGTGGTGGTGCCCTTCACCATCACCTGCGGCGAATGCGAACAATGCCGGCGCGGCAACTTCTCGGTGTGCGAGCGCAGCAACCGCAACAAGGACATGGCCGACAAGATGTTCGGCCACACCACGGCGGGCCTGTTCGGCTATTCGCACCTCACGGGGGGCTACCCTGGCGGCCAGGCCGAGTACATCCGCGTGCCGTATGCCGACGTCACCCACGTCAAGATTCCCGATGGCCTGACCGACGAACAGGTGCTGTTCCTGGGCGACATCTTTCCCACCGGTTGGCAGGCCGCGGTGGCCTGCGACATCCAGCCCACCGACACCGTGGCCATCTGGGGTGCGGGGCCGGTGGGGCAGTTCTGCATCCGCAGCGCGGTGCTGCTGGGGGCCCGGCAGGTGGTGTGCATCGACCGTGTGCCCGAGCGGCTGGCCATGGCCCGGGCCGGCGGCGCCATCACCATCAACTTCGACGAAGAAAGCGTGCTGGAGCGGCTGAAGGAGCTGACCCAGGGCAAGGGTCCCGAGAAGTGCATTGACGCGGTGGGCCTGGAAGCGCATGCCACGCGCAGCATCGATTCGGTTTACGACCGCGCCAAGCAGGCGGTGATGCTGGAGACCGACCGGCCGCATGTGCTGCGCGAGATGATCTACGTGTGCCGGCCGGCGGGCACGCTGTCCATCCCGGGCGTGTATGGCGGCCTCATCGACAAGCTGCCCATCGGCGCGTTGATGAACAAGGGCCTGACGGTGCGCACCGGCCAGACCCACGTCAACCGCTGGACCGGCGACCTGCTGCGCCGCATCCAGGAAGGGCAGATCGACCCCTCCTTCGTGATCACGCACCAGGTTTCGCTGGCCGATGGTCCCGACATGTACAAGACCTTCCGCGACAAGCAGGACGGTTGCATCAAGGTGGTGATGAAGCCATGAACGACATGACCGACTTCTCTTCGGCCGGCGGTACCGGCCGCACGCTGCGCGACGCCCCCAGGCAGCGGCCGGGCCTGCAGGCCCTGGCGCGTGGCCTGGGCTTCGTCAGCCTGGCGCTGGGCCTGGCCGAGCTGGCGGCGCCGCGCCGGGTGGCCCGCGTGGCCGAGATGGGCGAGCTGGACGGCGCCGGCGGCCTGCGCCGCCTGGCCGGCCAGACGCCGCTGCCCAGCAGCCGCGCCCTGGTGCGCGGCCACGGCCTGCGCGAGCTGGGCACAGGCGCCGGCCTGCTGGCCAGCGCCGACCCCGAGCCCTGGGTATGGGGCCGCGTGGCCGGCGACGTGCTGGACATCGCCACCGTGGTCCTGGCGCCGCGCCGCCCCAGCCTGTTCGGCCGCCGCGGCGGCTCACGCGCCGGCACGCTGGTGGCACTGCTGGCGGTCACCGCCGTCGATCTGTACTGCGCCGAAGGCCTGCGCCGCGAGCGGCAGCAACGCCAGGCCCGGCCGCACGACTGGAGCGGCCGCAGCGGCTACCCGAAGGGCATAGAAGCCAGCCGCGGCGCGGCCCGCGACCTGGAGGTGCCAAACGACATGCGGACGCCGGAGGCGCTGCGGCCGTGGACGGAAGGGCGGCGGCCCAGGTGATGGCTTGCGCGGCTACTTCGATGGAAGTTTGACCGAACCGCCGTTGACCTTGAGCGGCGCCTGCTGCTTGTAGTTCTGCTTTTCGGTTGTGGCCGTCTCGCGGTGTGCTTGGAGCTTACTCTTGTACGCCGGGTCGGGCGGTGATGCCTCCTCTTCCAGCGGTCCGATCAGCTTCCACCGTTCCTTGTCGGCCTCCATGGCCAGCCGGAACTGCTCCGAGGTCACCACCTTGGCATCCAGCATCAACCCAGGTCCCATCTCCTTGTCGAACGCAAAGCGGCTGATGGGTGTGCTGGACGACCACATCAGCAGCGAAGGCAGGTACATGTAGCCGATCCATCGCTTGACCTCGTGGTGCTTGATCGGCTTGTCGCGAGACACGAGGTCCCAGTCGATCGCGAACTCGTTGTCCGAGTGCAGCCCGTTGGCGTAGTCCAGGTACTGTTCGAGGTCGGTAGGGTCGAGTCCCTTCATCTTCTTGATGATCTCGACTTCGGCCGGGCTGATCTTCTTGTCCGAGACTCGCACCATCCGCAGATCCGGATACAGCAGTCCAGGCGTCTTCACATGCGGCCTCAAGGCGGCGGCCTGATAGCACAGCAGCGCAAACATCGCGCAGTTCACGCCGCGGCCATCGGTGCCGTCTTCCTTGGGGCTGCACAGCGGGTCGTCGCGGCGCGCGGCGTACTTGATCGCGCGGAACTTGCCCTTTTTCTTGAACAGCTCCTGCACGGCAGCCAACGGGTCCTGGTCGTTCAGGGCCAGCTGCGACCGTAGCGCCTCCCGCGTGTACTTGCGTTGTTGGTCGAACGGCGTCTCGTACGCCGCCCACTTCATGGCTTGCACGGCAGCGCCGATCGCCAGCTGCGCGTCCTGGCAGCGATACACCCAGAGATCAGGCGAGCCCTTGACGGAGGTCGGCATCACCTTGTGCAGCTTGCGCCCACTGTCGTCCACCGCGTGGATGATGGTGGCCGGGAAATGGCTGTCTTCGGTGTAGATCTGAGTGTGCAGCGCGGGGGGCTTGCTGTTCAGCATCGTCATGATGACGTCACCCGCTTCAAGGTCCTTGAGCCTGGGCATCGCGTACTCCGGTTGGCTGCACGAGCGGCCGCCACCGTAGCACGCACCGCGCTTCCATACAAGACGGGCTGCGCTGGCCGCGCAGCCCGTCGGGCTCATCGCGCGCCCTGCTCCGCAAAGATGTCCTTGTCCTTGTTCTCCGGCACGAACAGCATGCCGATGACGAAGGTGCCCAGCGCGATGACGATGGGGTACCACAGGCCGTAGTAGGGGTCGCCGGTCTGGGCGATCATCGCGAAGGCGGTGGCCGGCATCAGGCCGCCAAACCAGCCGTTGCCGATGTGATATGGCAGCGACATGCCGGTGTAGCGGATGCGGGTCGGGAACAGCTCCACCAGCGCCGCCGCGATCGGGCCGTAGACCATGGTCACCAGCAGCACCAGGTAGGTCAGGATCAGCACCAGCGGGAAGGCCTGGCTGTTGAAGATGTCGAAAAAGCCGTCGAGCTTGACGATGCCTTCGGCCGGCTTGCCCGGTGCGGGGTAGCCCGCGGCGGCCAGCGCATCGTTCACCTGCTTGGTGAAGGCGGCAGGCGTGGCCTTGGTGGCGTCGCCCGACAGCTTGGCCACCTCGTAAGAAGCGATCTCGGTGCTGCCGATCATCACCTTGGCCGGGATGGCACCCGGCTGGTACTGCACCGAGTAGTTGACCGAGCTGCGCGCCAGCAGCGCCTTGCTGATGTCGCACGAGCTGGTGAACTTGGCCGTGCCCGTCGGGTTGAACTGGAACGAGCAGTCGTGCGGGTCGGCCACGATCACCACCTTGGTGTTCTGCTGCGCCGCGTTCAACGTGGGGTTGGCAATCGCGGTGATGGCCTTGAACACCGGGAAGTAGGTGGCCGCGGCCAGCACGCAGCCGGCCAGGATGATCTTCTTGCGGCCGATGCGGTCGGACAGCGAGCCGAAGAACACGAAGCCCGCAGTGCCCAGCACCAGCGACCAGGCAATCAACACGTTGGCCGAGAACATGTCCACCCGCAGGATGCTCTGCAGGAAAAAGAGGGCATAGAACTGGCCCGTGTACCAGACCACCGCCTGACCGGCCACCAGGCCCAGCAGCGCCATCAGCGCGAACTTGCCGTTCTTCCAGTTGCCGAAGGCCTCGGCGATCGGCGCCTTCGACTGGCGGCCTTCCTCCTTCATCTTCTTGAAGGCCGGCGACTCTTCCATCTGCAGCCGGATCCACACCGAGATGCCCAGCAGGATGATGGACAGCAGGAACGGGATGCGCCAGCCCCAGTCCTTGAACGCGTCTTCACCGGTGAGGGTGCGCACGCCGAGAATGACCATCAGCGACAGCAGCAGCCCCAGCGTGGCCGTGGTCTGGATCCAGCTGGTGAAGTAGCCGCGCCGGCCTTGCGGCGCATGCTCGGCCACGTACACCACCGCGCCGCCGTACTCGCCGCCCAGCGCCAGGCCCTGCAGCATGCGCAGCACGATCAGCGCCACCGGGGCCATCCAGCCGATGGCCTCGTAGCTGGGCAGCAGGCCCACCACGAAGGTCGACAGCCCCATGATGAGGATCGTCATCAGGAAGGTGTGCTTGCGGCCGATCAGGTCGCCCAGGCGGCCGAAGAAGAGGGCGCCGAAGGGCCGCACCAGGAAGCCGGCCGCAAAAGCCAGCAGCGCAAACACGTTGCGTGTGGCCTCAGGAAACGACGAGAAGAACTGCGCGCCGATGATGGCCGCCAGTGCCCCGTACAGGTAGAAGTCGTACCACTCGAAGATGGTGCCTGCCGAGGATGCGAGGATGACCTTGCGTTCCTCCTTCGTCATCGGCCGCTTGCGGTCGACCGGCACCGCGCTGCTCACGGGGATGGTGCTCATACTGCCTCTTGAGGTGGGGTGTCAGGCCGCGATGCCGGAACGGCCCGCGGGTCCGGCCGCAGCGTAAGCAGGCGGGCGTAAAAGCCGCGTAAACGACGGCTTGCGGGCTTCCACCTAGGCCGTAAGTTCGCCGTCAGGCGGGCGGCCGCGCAGGGCTCAGCGGCACATCAACCGGTAGCCCACACCCGTCTCGTTGAGCAGGTACACCGGGTTGGTCGGGTCGGCTTCCAGCTTCTGGCGCAGCTGGCGCACGTAGATGCGCAGGTAGTGCAGCTGCTCGTCGTGCCCCGGCCCCCACACCTCGCGCAGCAGCGCCGCGCTGGTGACCACGCGGCCCGCCTGGCGGGCCAGCGCTTCCAGCAGGCGCCATTGCGTGGCGGTCAGGCGGATGCGCTCTTCGCCGCGCTGCACGCTGCGGGCGTCCAGGTCCACGCACAGCTCGCCCAGCATCAGCCGCGTGCTGCCGGCCATCGCGCTGCGGGCCGCATGGCGCAGCGCCACACGCAGTCGCGCATGCAGCTCGGCCACGCTGAAGGGCTTGCTCACGAAGTCGTCGGCGCCGGCATCCAGCGCGGCCACCTTGTGGGCTTCGTGCAGCCGGGCCGACAGCACGATCACCGGCCGCTGGGTCCAGCCGCGCAGCCAGCGGATGAACTCCAGCCCATCGCCATCGGGCAGGCCCAGGTCGACCAGGAACACGTCGATCGGCCGGTTGCTGGCCAGCGTGCGGCCTTCACGCACCGTCGTCGCCTCTTCCACCTGGTGGCCCTCGGCGCGCAAGGTGGCGGCCAGCAGCTGGCGGATGCTGTCGTCGTCTTCCAGCACAAGGACCGTGGTGGCGTTGCCCATCACCGCTCCAGGTCTGCCGGCCCGTCGGTCGGCTGCACGATGCGCAGGGTGAACACGGCGCCGCTGTCGTTGTGCACGCCGATGCTGCCGCCATGCAGGTCGGCGATGGCGGCGCACAGCGCCAGGCCCAGCCCGGTGCCGTTGCCGCCGTGGTCGCCGCGCACGAACTTCTGGAAGATGCGCGACTCCGATCCTGGCGGCACACCGGGCCCGTTGTCGGCCACGCTCAGTTGCCAATGGCCCGGCGTGTGCTGCGCGGCGATGGTGATGCGGCCGGCGGCGGGCGCATGGCGAATGGCGTTGTCCAGCAGGTTGGCCAGCACCCGCTCGACCAGGCCGGGGTCACACCACACCGGCGGGTCGCCGGGCACCGCCACCTGCACCTGCAGACCCTGCAGCCGCGGTTGCAGCGCACGCAGCACCTCCTGCACCAGCTCGTCGGCGGGGCACCATTCGAAGCGCGGCTGCAGCGCGCCTTCCTGCATCCGCGACAGGTCCAGCAGCGTGCTGGTGAGGGCATGCAGGCGCTGCGCCTCGTGCAGCACGCTGTGCAGCAGCTGGCGCTTGGCCGTGGGGTCGAGCGCATGGTCCTGCTCCAGCAGGCTGGTGGTGGCCCCGACGATGGTGGTCAGCGGCGTGCGGAAGTCGTGCGAGATGCCCGACAGCAGCGTGTTGCGCAGGCGTTCGCTCTCGGTGCGCACGGCGGCTGCTTCGCTGCGCGCTTCCGAGGCCAGGCGCGACAGCGCCAGCCGGGCCTGCGCCGCCGCACCGGCGATGAACTCGCGCGCGGCGGGGTCGGTGGGGGCTTCCGCCTCCAGCACCACCTCGCCGCCCTGGGCGGCGTCGATGCGCGCCTGCACGCCCAGCGATTCGTGCAGGGTGTCGGCCACCGCGCGCGACACCGAGGCGTCGTCGGTGGCGGCGGCCAGGGCCAGCGACAGCGCGTTCAGCGCCTGCAGGCGTTCGGCGCGCCGCTGTGCTTCGGCCGCTTCACGCCGCACGCGCTGGGCCAGCGCGGTGACCAGCAGGCCGATGGCCACCATGAAGCTGAGGGTGAAGACCGCCTGCGGCCGCGAAGGCTCGAAGCCCCATTGCGGCGCGACGAAGAGCACGTCGAACAGCGCGATGCTGAGGCCAATGGAGCACAACGACACCGCGCGGCGGGACGTGGCCGCCACGAACACCACACCGGCCATGAAGACCAGGATGACGTTCGCCGGATCGAAGTGCGCCGCCATGTGCCAGGCCACCACGGCGCTGAGGCCGATCACGGCCGCGGAGCGGGCGACTTGACGAGGAAGGGGATCGTGGGCGCGCAGCATGGTCCGGGTGGGGCGATGGCACTGGCGGGGCGGATTCTCGCGTGGGCGGTGAACGCGACCGCGCGGCTATGCGGCCGCCCGCTGCCCGAACAGCTCGATCAAGCGCCGCGCTGCTGGCGACAGGAAGCCGTGGGCCCGGTAGCTCACCACCAGCCGCCGCCGCATCGCCGCGCCCTTGACCGGCACCTCGCGCAGGCCCTGCTGGCCGCCCGGGCCTTGCAGGTGGTGGCGTGAGACGAAGCTCAGCAGGCCGGTCTCGACGATCAGCGCCGGCAGCATCAGCAGCATCGTGGTTTCCACCTGCACCTGCGGGCGCGGCAGGCGCTTGCGGTCGAAGGTGTGGTCCAGCCAGTCGCGGGTGGGGGCGCCCGGCGGTTGCAGCGCCCAGCGGTAGGCGGTCAGGTCTTTCAGCGTGGGCGTGCCCTGGAACACTTCGTGGCCCTCGCTGGCCACCACCACGATGGTGTCTTCGGCCAGCACCTTGGAGATGTAGCCGTCTTCGGGCGGGCTTTCGGTGCCCACGATCAGGTCCAGCTCACCGGCGCGCAGCAGCGGCTTCAAGGTGTCGATCAGCGCCACCACGGTGCGCAGCGTCACCGCTGGTGCTTCCTGCAACAGCTGCCGCGCGACCGACGGCATCAGGAACTGCGCGGCCGTGGGCACGATGCCCACACGCACATGCCCGGCCATGCCGGCGCCGATGGTCGACAGCTCGCGCCGGGCATCCTCCACGTCGAAGCGCATGCGCTGCGCCCACTTCTGCAGCACCCGGCCCGCCTCGGTCAGGCGGATGCCGCGGCCCGACTTCTCGAACAGCGCCGCGCCGCAGTCGGCTTCCAGCCGGCGGATGCTGCTGGTCAGCGCCGGCTGGGTGCGGTGCAGCCGGGCGCTGGCGCGGCCCAGGTGCTGCAGCTCGGCAATGGTCTCGAAGTAGCGCAGGTCACGCAGGTCCATCGGCGAAGCCCCATTGATGGGTTTCAAGAAACTATCGATTGGACTGTAGGGGATCGCCACCCAATACTCCATCTGGACGACGCGCAGAGCAGCTTCCAAGCGCGCACCCCTTCGACGGAGACAGATCCATGCAGTTCACCCGACGCCTTGCCCTGGCCCTGGCCGCCTCCACGCTTTGCAGCGCCGCCCTGGCGCAGGCCTGGCCCAGCAAGCCCATCCGCATCCTGGTGCCGTTTCCGCCCGGCGGCGGCACCGACGTGATCGCCCGTGAAACCAGCCAGCGCGTGGCCGCTGCCACCGGCTGGACCTTCATCATCGACAACAAGCCCGGCGCGGGCGGCAACCTGGGCGTGGACGCCGCCGCCAAGTCGCCGGCCGATGGCTACACCCTGGTGCTGGGGCAGACCAGCAACCTGGCCATCAATCCTTCGCTGTACGCGAAGATGCCCTACGACTCGCAGAAGGATCTGGTGCCCATCGTGCTGGTGGCCAATGCGCCGCTGGTGATGGTGACGGGCGCTTCTTCGCCCTACCGCACGCTGGCCGACGCCGTGAAGGCCGCCAAGGCCAAGCCGGGGCATGTCAACTTCGCCTCGCCGGGCAACGGCACCGTGGCCCACCTGACCAGCGAGCTGTTCCAGAAGGCCGCTGGCATCCAGACCCAGCACGTGCCCTACAAGGGCGCCGCCCAGGCACTGACGGACGTGATCAGCGGCCAGGTGGAGCTGTACATGTCGTCGGTGCCCACGCTGATCGGCCAGATCAAGCAGGGCAAGCTGCGCGCGCTGGCCGTCACCTCGGCCAGCCGGGTGGACGACCTGCCCAATGTGCCCACCATCAATGAGTCGGGCTACAAGGGCTTCGACGCCGTCACCTGGTTCGGCCTGCTGGCGCCGGCCGGCACGCCGAAGGACGTGGTGGCCCGCCTGAACGCCGAGTTCAACAAGGCCCTGAAGCAGCCCGAGCTGGCCAAGCGCCTGAGCGACGAAGGCGCCGACCCGGCCGGCGGCACGCCGGAGCAGTTCGCCGCCTTGATCAAGGAAGAGATCCCGCGCTGGGGCAAGGTCGTCAAGGACTCCGGCGCCAAGATCGACTGACCCCTTCCACCGCATCCACCCGCACCTTCTGGAGCTCTTCATGAGTCAAGCCGCCGCATTGCCCGACGTGATCCGCGATTTCGAGCGCGTCGACGCCGCCGTCGTTGAACAGGCCGCCCGCTTTCCTTCGTCCATCCTGGCCGACGTGGCCGGCCGCCGCGGCGCGCTGCACGGCCGCATCGCGCCGCTGTCGCCCAGCATGCGCTTTGCCGGCCCGGCGCTCACGGTGGAAGTGCGCCCCGGCGACAACCTGATGATCCATGCCGCGATGGCCATCGCCAAGCCCGGCGACGTGATCCTGGTCGACGGCAAGGGCGACCTGTCGAGCGCCTTGATGGGCGAGATCATGAGCCAGCAGTGCGCCGCCATCGGCGTGGCCGCGGTGGTGATCGACGGCGCGGTGCGCGACAGCGAAGCCATCCGTGAGCTGGGCCTGCCGATGTACGCGGCCGGCCTCAACCCCAACGGCCCCACCAAGAACATCGCGGGCCGGCTGAACCACCCGATTTCCATCGGCGGCGTGACGGTGCACCCCGGCGACCTGGTGGTGGGTGATGCCGATGGCGTGACGGTGGTCGAGCGTGCCAAGGCCGCCGCGCTGCTGCCGCTGGCCGAAGACAAGGTGGCGGCCGAAACCAAGCGCATCGCCGACATCAAGAGCCGCAAGGCCTTGCGCCCCGGCTGGCTGGACGGCGCCCTGCGCAGCGCCGGCGTGCTGAAGGAAGGGGAGACGCTGTGAGCGCCAGCAAGCCCGTCTTCCTGGTCACCGGCAGCGACCTGGCGCCGCAGGCGCTGGCCCTGCTGGGCGACTACGAGGTGGTGTACGCCGGCCGCACGCCGACCGAAGACGACGTGGTGGCCCTGTGCCGCCGGCACGACCCGGTGGCCATCATCGTGCGCTACAGCAAGGTAAGCGCCGCGGCCATGGACGCCGCGCCCAGCCTGAAGGTGATTTCCAAGCACGGCAGCGGCACCGACACCATCGACAAGACCGCTGCCGCCGCGCGCGGCATCCAGGTGGTGGCGGCCGCGGGCGCCAATGCGGCGGCGGTGGCCGAGCATGCGCTGGCCCTGCTGCTGGCCTGTGCCAAGTCGGTGGTGGCGCTGGACGCCCGCATGCATGCCGGCCACTGGGACAAGGCCACCCACAAGAGCGTGGAGCTGGAAGGCCGCACCATCGGCCTGGTGGGCCTGGGCGCCATCGGCCTGCGCTTTGCGCGCATGGCCGATGCGATGGGCATGCGCGTGCTGGGCTTCGACCCGTATGCCAAGGACCTGCCGGCCTATGTGCACAGCGCGTCGCTCGATGCGCTGTGGCGCGAGGCGGACGTGATCTCGCTGCATTGCCCGCTGACCGCCGACAACGCGCGCCTGATCAACGCCCAGACGCTGGCGCAGTGCAAGCGGGGCGTCATCGTGGTCAACACCGCGCGCGGCGGCCTGATCGACGAAGCCGCGCTGCTGGCCGCGGTGCAAAGCGGCCAGGTGGCCAGTGCCGGGCTCGACAGCTTTGCCACCGAACCGATGACCGCCGGCCACCCCTTCCAGGCCGAGCCGCGCATCACGCTGAGCCCGCACATCGGCGGCGTCACCGCCGATGCCTACGTGAAGATGGGCGTGGGCGCCGCGCGCAATGCGCTGGCCGTGCTGCACGGCTGACCGGAGACCCCCATGCACAAGACCCTGATCCGTATCGCCGTGGCTGCGGCGTGGTTGACTTCTGCCGTGGTGGCGCAGGCCCAGGCCTGGCCCACCAAGCCGGTGAAGATCGTGGTGCCCTACCCGCCGGGTGGCGCGGTGGACGTGGTCACGCGCAAGATGGCGGCCAAGCTGCAGGAGCAGACCGGCCAGACCTTCTACGTGGAAAACAAGGCCGGCGCCACCGGCACCATCGGCCTGGCCACCGTGGTGCAGGCACCGGCCGACGGCTACACGCTGGCGGCCAACGACACCACCTACGCGCTGCTGCCGCACATCTTCAAGAAGCTGCCCTTCGACCACCAGAAGGACCTGCTGCCGGTCAGCGCCTTCGTCTTTGCGCCCATGGGCCTGGTGGTCAAGGCCGACTCGCGCTTCAAGACCCTGGGCGACCTGCTGGCGGCGGCCAAAGCCAAGCCCGGCGACATCACCTACGGCACCGGCGGTGCCGGCTCGGCCCCGCACTTCGCCAGCGAAGCGCTGGGCATTGCCGCTGGCGCGCGCTTCCTGCATGTGCCCTTCAAGGGCGCGGGTGAGGCGACGATGGGCATGCTCTCGGGCACGGTGGACTTCCAGCTCGCTTCCACGCCCGGCGTGATGGGCAACGTCAAGGGTGGCAAGGCGCGGCTGCTGGCCGTCAGCGGCGAACGCCGGCTGTCGGCACTGCCCGAGGTGCCGACCTTTGCCGAGGCGGGCGTGAAGAACTTCGGCCTCATCAACTTCACCGGGCTGTTTGCGCCCAAGGGCACGCCGCAGGCGGTGGTCGACCGGCTGCAGAAGGAAGTGGCCACGGCCATGGCCTCGGCCGACATGAAGGCCTTTGCCGAAGGCATTGCCGCCGAGCCCGGCACCTGGGATGCGGCGGCCTTTGCCAAGGAACTGAGCGAGCGCACGGCTTTCTGGGGCCGCATCGCCGCCAACACCGCGTTCGAGCGCGAATAAGCACGCGCCAGGAGGCCACCATGCTGTTCGTGCTCCAGCCGCCGCAGGTGCAGCCGCTCGAGGTCTTCAGCCGCATGCCCGACAAGTTCCGCCGCACCGGCGACACCTCGGACTGGGCGGCGGCCAACCGGGGCGGCCAGCCGACCGATTCGTTCCTGGAAGGCCCGGTGTTCGACGACGTAGGCCGGCTGTACGTCACCGACATTCCGTTCGGCCGCATCTTCCGCATCGGCACCGATGGCGCGTGGACGCTGGTGGCGCAGTGGGACGGCGAGCCCAACGGCCTGAAGTGGCTGAACCGGCGCGAGCTGCTGGTGGCCGACTACCGCAACGGCCTGATGGCCTGCGACGTGGCCACCGGCGCGGTGCGGCCGTACCTGGACCGCCGCAACAGCGAGCGCTTCAAGGGCGTCAACGACCTGTGCTTCGACAGCCAGGGCAACCTGTACTTCACCGACCAGGGGCAGACCGGCCTGCACGACCCCACGGGCCGGCTGTACCGCCTGCGGCCCGATGGCCGGCTCGACCTGCTGCTGGACAACGTGCCCAGCCCCAACGGCGTGGCGCTGTCGCCCGACGAGCGGGTGCTGTACCTGGGCGTGACCCGTGGCAACCAGGTGTGGCGGGTGCCGTTGCTGGCCGATGGCAGCGTGGCCAAGGTGGGGGCCTTCTTCACCTCGTACGGGCCCAGCGGCCCCGACGGCCTGGCGGTGGATCAGGCCGGCCGGGTGCTGGTGGCCAACCCGGGCCTGGGGCTGGTGTGGGTGCTCAGCCCCCACGGCCAGCCCGAGCAGGTGCTGCAGGCCGGGCCGGGCGTCTCGCTCACCAACCTGGCCTTTGGTGGGGCAGACCGGTGCACGCTCTACGTCACCGATTCCACCCACGGCCACGTGCTTCGCGCCACCTTGCCGCAGGGCGGGCTGCCCATCCATGGCGGGCCCGC
>NZ_CAXFDV010000193.1:0-3451 GCF_964001545.1 uncultured Aquincola sp. | reverse complement strand
GGTGGTGAAGCTGGGCCCCGATGGCGCCTACTTCAGCAGCGATGCGGCCAGCGGCCATGTGCCGGGCTTTCCGGTGGCCGAAGTGGTGGACACGGTGGGCGCGGGCGATGGCTTTGCGGTGGGCGTGATCAGCGCGCTGCTGGCCGGCCGCAGCCTGCCCGATGCCGTGCGCCGCGGCGCCTGGATCGGCGCCCGCGCGGTGCAGGTGCTGGGCGATACCGAAGGCCTGCCCACGCAGGCCCAACTGCAGGAGAGTGGCCTGTGACCATGCCCCGCCAGCAGGTGCTGGTGTTCCGCGAACTGCCGCCCGACCAGCTGGCACGGCTGCAGGCCGAACATGAAGTGACGGTGGCCAACCCCCGCGTGGCCGAGCAGCGCGACGCCTTCTTCGAGGCGCTGCCGCACGCCCAGGGCCTGATCGGCTCCAGCTACCGCATCGATGCACCGCTGCTGGCGCAGGCGCCGGCACTGCGGGTGATTTCCAGCATCTCGGTGGGCATCGACAACTACGAGCTGCCGGCGCTGCGTGAACGCGGCGTGATGCTGTGCCACACCCCCGGCGTGCTGACCGAGACCACCGCCGACACCTTGTTCGCGCTGGTCATGGCCACCAGCCGCCGGCTGGTGGAGCTGGCCGCGCTGGTGCGTGAAGGGCGCTGGCACAAGAACATCGACGAACAGATGTTCGGCTGGGACGTGCACGGCAAGACGCTGGGCATCGTGGGCTTCGGCCGCATCGGCCAAGCGCTGGCGCGGCGGGCGGCGCTGGGCTTCGGCATGCCGGTGCTGTTCCACAACCGGTCGGCGGTGAACGTGGACCAGGAGCTGCCGGCGCTGGCCGGCCATGCCCGCCAGGTGAGCCTGCCAGAGCTGCTGGCCCAGGCCGACATCGTGGCGCTGACGGTGCCATTGACCGACGAGACCCGTGGCCTGATGAACGCCGAGCGCTTCGCGGCCATGAAGCCCGGCGCGATGCTGGTCAACGGCTCGCGCGGCGGCGTGGTGGACGAAGCGGCGCTGCTGGCCGCGCTGGACAGCGGGCACCTGCGGGCCGCCGGGCTGGACGTGTTTGCCACCGAACCGCTGCCGCTGGATTCACCGCTGCGCCCCCACCCGCGTGTGACGCCCTTGCCGCACATCGGCTCGGCCACGCACGAGACGCGGCATGCCATGGCCGTGCTGGCCACCAGCAACCTGCTGCAGGCGCTGGCCGGCGAAACCCCCGCCGCCACGGTGCGTTGAAGCAGGCCCGCTGCGGGCTGTAGGACAGCCCGCACGCCCTGTTGCGACGGCGCCCCGCAGCCACAGGCGCTGCGCAGGCGCAGCATCGTTGTTCGACACAAGGAGAACACGATGAGCCTGACAGCCCCCACCAACACCCAGGACCGTCCGCTGGCCACGCCCGATGCGCGCCACCGTCCGCAAGGCGCGGGCGACGTGGGCGGCCAGGCCAGCACCATCGATGCCGGCGTGGCCGAGGCCACCACCTCGCCGGACGTGGCACCCGACGTCGGCCCCGCCACCAAGCCGCAGCCCACCGACGGCGATTGGCGCCAGCGTGAAGACGCCGGCACTGGCGGCGGCCAGGAGTACCCCGACAGCACCGGCGTGCGCCGCCCCGGCGTGCAGGTGAACGACGACGACAACGTGCTGGAGTCGCTGGGCAATGCCATTGTCGACCCGATGGTCACCGCGGCCAACGACAAGCCCGGCACGCCTGCACGCTGATCTGCTGCCCGGTCCGTCCCCATGCCCAGAGCCGGCACGCTGTTTGCCGCGCCGGACCCATGCAACAGGAGATCGACGTGGTCCCTTGCGAAGCACGCAGCGTGGGTGGTGGCGAAGACTTGCTCTTCGGTGATGCCACGGCCGCGTGGGCGCGGTTGATGGACGATGAGGCGCCCACGGCAAGCCGTGCGCGCCCCCGGGTGCAGGTACTGCTGCAGGCCATGCCTGGCAGCACCGCCCCGCAAGAGGCAGGTCAGGGAGAACGGAATGACGCAGGCCGACGCGCCGACCCAAGCGATGGGCGGACTGCAGGGCGCGCATGTGCTGCTGGTGGATGACTGCGTGGATGCGCTGATGCCGCTGGCGGCCTTGCTGGAGATGATCGGCGCCGAGGTGGACACCGCCGACAACGGCCACACCGCGCTGCAGCGCTTGCGCCAGGGGCATTTCGACGTGCTGGTGTCAGACCTGCGCATGCCCGGCATGTCGGGCGTGGAACTGGTCAAGGCCATGCGGGCCGACCGCGAGGTCGACCAGCCCGTGGCCATCGCCTACACCGGCTTCACGTCGATGGCCACGCGCGAGGTGGTGGACGCGGGCTTCGATGCGGTGTTGACCAAGCCGCTGGGCATCGACCAGCTGGCCGCCACCATCACCCGGCTGCGGGCCCGACCGCAAGCCCCGCGGTAGGCGGTAACGGCCCTCGCTACGGCCACCGCGCTTGCGGCAATTCGGGGCCGCTTTCCGGCAATTCCGGTGCCTGATTACGGAGGGCTGGAGCGCCGCACAGAGGGAACGGGCGCCTTGCGCGCCCCCGGCACGAAAGGTGCGGAACGGGTGGGTTGCCAAGAGGAGTTCAAACCCCCATGCCTGCCAGCAGTCTTCGTGTCATCCACCAGCAGAACCAGGCTTTGTCGCCCCGCCTGCAGCATGCGGTACGGCTGCTGCAGATGTCTTCGCTGGACTTTGCGCAAACCCTGGCCGAAACGCTGGGCCGCAACCCCTTCCTGGAAGGTGACGAGGGCGAAGAAGCGCCCCTGCCGCCCGGCTTGACCGCACTGGTCAACCCGCTGGCCGAGCCCGGCAGCGCCACCGCCCCGCGTGAAGAAGGCAGCCTGCCCGATGGCAACGCCACCGACTATGAAGCGGCCGACGAGCTGGGCAGCAGCGAGCCGCCGCCCGATGCCGGCACCTGGAACGAAGCCCTGCCCAGCGCGCCCAAGGGCGATGGCGGCGAGGTGTCGGCCACCGAATTGCTGGCCAGCAGCACGGGCCTGAACACCCACCTGCACGGCCAGCTCAACCTGCTGCCGCTGGGTGAGCGCGACATGGCCCTGGCCAAGGCCGTGGTCGAGCTGCTGGACGACGACGGCTACCTGCGTGCCGACCCCTTCGAGCTGACGGCCGACGATGCGCTGGACCCGCCCGCCACCGACGAGGAAGTGCGCATCGCCGTGCGCCGCGTGCAGTCGCTGGACCCGGCTGGCGTGGGCGCCCGCACGGTGCAGGAGTGCCTGCTGCTGCAGACCGGCGAGATCGAGGATGCGCACCAGCGGGCGCTGGCCCGCCGCATCATCGGTGAGCAACTGCGCCTGCTGGGCACGCGCGATTGCGAGACGCTGGCCCACCGGCTGGGCTTTGCGCTGGCCGAGGTGGAAGCGGCCTGTGCCCGCATCCGCCGCTTCGATCCGCGGCCGGGCTGGCGCTTCGGTGCGCCGCCGCT
>NZ_CAXFDV010000192.1:0-2459 GCF_964001545.1 uncultured Aquincola sp. | reverse complement strand
GGCGAGTTCGAGGTGTTCACCGGCCCGGTGGTCGATGCCTCGGGCAAGGAACGCCTGCCCGCCGGCACCAAGGCCGACCAGGACTGGAAGGACAAGATCGACTTCTACGTCAAGGGCGTAGAAGGCAAGATCCCGTCGGGCAAGTAAGCGCCCGGCCATGGGCCGCCCGCGCGCCGCAAGGCGGCGGGCGGCCTTTTTCATTCCATGCTTCGCGCGGCAGCGGTATCGCCACCCATGATCGAACACCACCACTACCACCCCGTGCTTTTGGCCAGCGCGCTGGACCAGGCCCGTGCCGACGGCCGCCGCTGCCCGGTGCAAGCCCAGCTGCTGGGCACCGACCTGGCGATCTGGCGCGACGACGCCGGCCAGGTGCAGGCCTTCGACGACCGCTGCCCGCACCGCGGCGCCTCGCTGTCGCTGGGCCGCATCGAAGGCAACCGGCTGGAGTGCGCCTACCACGGCTGGCAGTTCGAACCCGGTGGCCGCTGCACCCACGTGCCCGCCGTGCCCGATTGGCAGCCCCCCGAAGGCCACCGCGCCCGCCGCTACCGCGCCCGCGAGGCCTATGGCCTGGTGTGGGTGGCCCTGCTGCCGGCCGATGGCCCCGAGGCCGAACCGCCATTGCCCGATTTCGCCGCCGAGGCCGATGCCCAGCTGCGCAAGGTGAACTGCGGGCCGTATGACGTGGAAACGAGTGCCCCGCGCATCGTCGAGAACTTCCTGGACATGGCCCACTTCGGCTATGTGCATGAAGGCTGGCTGGGCGCGCGTGACAACACCGCCATCGAGCCCTACCGCGTCACCACCACCGAACACGGCTTCATCGCCACCGAATGCCGCGCCTGGCAGCCGGAAAGCAGCGTGCAGGCGGCCACCGGTGCGATGGTGGACTACACCTATGAGGTGAACGCGCCCTACACCGCCATCCTGACCAAGGTGCCCGATGCGGCCACGGTCAGGGTGCAGGGCTTTCGCGAATCGATCGCGATGTTCGTCTGCCCGCTGTCGCCCGAGCGCAGCCGCGCGTGGATCCGCCTGGCGATGCTGGACTGGACCTCCACCGACGCGCACTTGCAGGGCTTCCAGCACACCATCTTCATGCAGGACAAGCCTGTGCTCGAATCACAGCGCCCGCGCCTGCTGCCCATCACGCCCGAAGCGCCGGTGACCGAGCTGCACTGCGCGGCCGACCGCGCTTCCACCGCCTACCGCCGCTACCTGAAGGAACGCGGCATCACCTTCGGCATCTGCTGAAGCATCCGGAGACTTCCATGCCCCTCGAACTGGCTTCCCGCCTCGACAAGATCGGCCGCGACGAGCTGCCCCGGCTGCTGCGCGACATGCCTAAGTGCGAGCTGCACATCCACATCGAAGGCTCGCTGGAGCCCGAACTCATCTTCGCGCTGGCCCAGCGCAACGGCGTGGCGCTTTCGTACCCCAGCGTGGAAGCGCTGCGCGAGGCTTATGCCTTCACCGACCTGCAGAGCTTCCTGGACATCTACTACGCCGGTGCCAGCGTGCTGCTGAAGGAGGAAGACTTCTTCGACATGGCGATGGCCTACTTCCGCAAGGCCGCGGCCGACAACGTGGTGCATGCCGAGCTGTTCTTCGACCCGCAGACGCACACCGACCGCGGCGTGCCGTTCAAGACCGTCATCGACGGCCTGACCCGTGCCAGCGAAACCGCGCAGCGCGAGCTGGGCGTGAGCAGTGCGCTGATCCTGTGCTTCCTGCGGCATTTGAGCGAAGAGGCTGCCCTGGCCACGCTGGAAGAGGCGCTGCCCTACCGCGACCAGTTCATCGGCGTGGGCCTGGACAGCAGCGAGCGCGGCCACCCGCCCGAAAAATTCGCGCGCGTGTTCGCGCGCTGCCGCGAGCTGGGCCTGCACCTGGTGGCCCACGCGGGCGAAGAGGGCCCGGCCGAGTACATCGAGACGGCACTCGACCTGCTGAAGGTCGAGCGCATCGACCACGGCGTGCGCTGCGTGGAAAAGCCGGCGCTGGTGGAGCGCCTGGCCGCCGAGCAGGTACCGTTGACGGTGTGCCCGCTGTCCAACATCAAGCTGTGTGTGTTCAGCAGCATGGACCAGCACAACATCGCATCCTTGCTGGAGGCGGGCCTGAAGGTCACGGTCAACTCCGACGACCCGGCCTACTTCGGCGGCTACATGAACGAGAACTTCGACGCGGTGTTCAACGGGCTGCCGCAATTGGGGCCTCGGCACGCGTACCAGCTGGCGTTGAACAGCATCGAGGCGAGCTTTGGTTCTGACGAGGCGAAGGCGGCATGGGTGGAGAAGCTGGATCGGGTGTTTGCGGACGCTTCGTGAGCTTGTTGCGGTGGATGGTTTGAACACCCTTTCGTGGTGGTTGGCGTGTTTGCTCCGGGCCGTGCGGGCGGGCCCGGGGGCTTAGCTTCCGCGGTCCGCGCTGCGCGCGGACTGCCCTGCGCTGCT
>NZ_CAXFDV010000191.1:0-14771 GCF_964001545.1 uncultured Aquincola sp. | reverse complement strand
TGGGAGCGCCAGCCCTACGGCAAGCCCGAGCACATCGCCAGCGCGCTGGACATCATGATCGAAGGCCCGCTGGGCGGCGCCGCGTTCAACAACGAGTTCGGCCGGCCCAACCTGGGCGGCTACTTCCGCGTGTTCGAGCAGACGGTGGACGGCCAGCGGCGCGGCTACCACAAGCCCATCATGATCGCGGGCGGCCTGGGGTCCATCCGCGCCGACCAGACCAAGAAGCTGCCTTTCGGCCCCGGCACCCTGCTCATTCAGCTGGGCGGCCCCGGCATGCGCATCGGCATGGGCGGCGGCGCCGCCAGCTCGATGGCGGCTGGCACCAACGTGGCGGCACTCGACTTCGACTCGGTGCAGCGTGGCAATCCGGAGATCGAACGGCGTGCGCAGGAGGTGATCAACCACTGCTGGAGTCTTGGTGCCCCCAAGGCCGACACGTCGGCCGAGCCCCCCGAGGGGGCGCAGGCGGCTCGGGAGCGGCCCGTCGCCGCCTGGGGCGGCGGCAACCCCATCCTGGCCATCCACGACGTGGGTGCGGGCGGCATCAGCAATGCTTTCCCCGAGCTGGTGGACGGCGCCGGCCAGGGCGCCACCTTCGACCTTCGCAAGGTGCCGCTGGAAGAAACCGGCCTGGCGCCCAAGGAAATCTGGTGCAACGAAAGCCAGGAGCGCTACGTCATCGCGCTCGACCCGGCCGGCCTGCCGCTGTTCGAGGCCATGGCCGCACGCGAGCGTTGCCCCTTCGCCGTGGTGGGCGTGGCCACCAGCGACCGTGAGCTGGTGCTGGAAGACGGCCCCGGCGGCGAGCGCGTGATCGACATGCCGATGGACGTGCTGCTGGGTAAGCCGCCCAAGATGCACCGCGACGTCCAGCGCCTGCCGCGCACGCAGGCGGCGCTGGACCTCA
Source organism: uncultured Aquincola sp. (assembly GCF_964001545.1). Classification (NCBI taxonomy): domain Bacteria; kingdom Pseudomonadati; phylum Pseudomonadota; class Betaproteobacteria; order Burkholderiales; family Sphaerotilaceae; genus Aquincola; species uncultured Aquincola sp. The sequence goes on along the minus strand of NZ_CAXFDV010000191.1, from coordinate 13,861 downwards.
CCGGCGTCTCACTGGAACAGGCGGCGCTGGACGTGTTGCGCCACCCCACGGTGGCCAGCAAGCGCTTCCTCATCACCATCGGCGACCGCAGCGTGGGTGGCCTCAGCCACCGCGACCAGATGGTGGGTCCCTGGCAGGTGCCGGTGGCCGATGTGGCGGTGACGCTGGCCGACTTTGCCGGCTTCCGCGGCGAAGCCATGGCCATGGGCGAGCGCACGCCGCTGGCGGTGCTGGACGCACCGGCCTCGGGCCGCATGGCGGTGGCCGAGTCCATCACCAACCTGCTGGCCGCGCCCATCGACCTGCCGCGCGTCAAGCTCAGCTGCAACTGGATGGCCGCCTGCGGCGAGCCGGGCGAAGACGCCGCGCTGTACGACACCGTCAAGGCCGTGGGCCTGGAGCTGTGCCCGGCGCTGGGCATCGGCGTGCCGGTGGGCAAGGATTCGCTGTCCATGCGCACCCGCTGGAGCGAAGGCGGCGAAACCAAACAGGTGGTTGCACCGGTGTCGCTGGTGGTCACCGCCTTCGTCACGCTCGATGACGTGCGCGGCACCCTGACGCCGCAGCTGCAGGCCGGCGACACCACGCTGATCCTGATCGACCTCGGCCAGGGCCGGCGCCGCATGGGCGGCTCCATCCTGGCGCAGACGCTGCAGCAGTTCGGCGATGCGGTGCCCGACCTCGACGATCCGGCGCAGCTGAAGGCGCTGGTGCAGGCCATCAACGCGCTGCGCAGCGCCGGCCAGCTGCTGGCCTACCACGACCGCGGCGACGGCGGCCTGTGGGCCACGGTGTGCGAGATGGCCTTCGCCGGCCACCTGGGCGTGAGCCTTAACGTGGACCTGCTGGTGACCGACAGCGACGGCATCAGCGACAGCCGCGCCGAATACGGCGACTCGAAGAACTGGGCCACCCAGGTCGGCGAGCGCCGCAACGAGCTGACGCTGCAGGCGCTGTTCAACGAAGAGCTGGGCGCCGTCGTCCAGGTGAAGACGGCCGACCGCGATGCGGTGATGGCCACGCTGCGTGCCCACGGCCTCAGCCGCCACAGCCATGTGATCGGCAAGCCCAACACCAAGGGTGTGGTCGAGGTCTACCGTGACGCCAAGGCGGTGTACAGCGCGCCGCTGCAGCAGCTGCACCAGGTGTGGGACGAGGTGAGCTGGCGCATCGCGCGGCTGCGCGACAACCCGGCCTGTGCCGATGCCGAGCATGCCGCCGTCGGCCTGGCCGACGACACCGGCCTGCACCAGCACCTGAGCTTCGACCCGCAGGAAGCGGTGACGCAGATGGCGCCGCTGGTGGGCATCGGCGGCGCCAAGCCGAAGATGGCCATCCTGCGCGAGCAGGGCGTCAACAGCCACGTCGAGATGGCGTATGCGATGTCGCTGGCCGGCTTCGAGACCTTCGACGTGCACATGAGCGACCTGCAGGCCGGCCGCGCGCGGCTGGACCAGTTCCAGGGCTTCGTGGCCTGCGGCGGCTTCAGTTACGGCGACACGCTGGGCGCGGGTGAAGGCTGGGCGCGGTCCATCCTGTTCAACCCGCAGCTGGCCGAGGCCTTTGCCGCCTTCTTCGGCCGTACCGACACGCTGGCGCTGGGCGTGTGCAACGGCTGTCAGATGCTGGCCGCGCTGTCGTCCATCATCCCGGGCGCCGATGCCTGGCCCAAGTTCACCCGCAACAAGAGCGAGCAGTTCGAGGCGCGGCTGGCGATGGTGGAAGTGCTGCAAAGCCCCAGCGTGTTCTTCACCGGCATGGCCGGCAGCCGCCTGCCCATCGTCGTGTCGCACGGCGAGGGCTTTGCCGACTTCTCGCAGCGCGGTGACGCGGCGCGGGTGCAGCGCGCGATGCGCTACGTCGACCATCGCGGCCAGCCGACCGAAGCCTACCCGGCCAACCCCAACGGCAGCCCGGGCGGCCTCACCTCGGTGACCACGGCCGACGGCCGCTTCACCGCGCTGATGCCCCACCCCGAGCGCGTGTTCCGCAACGTGCAAATGAGCTGGGCCGCCGGAGATGTGTCGGCCCACAGCCCGTGGCTGCGGATGTTCCACAACGCACGCAGGGCGTTGGGCTAACCCGCTTGTCGTCTCACCGCCTCGAACCGCCCGCTGGCGGCCGAGGCGAACAGCGCGTCGATCACCCGCATGCCGGCTTCGGCTTCGTCCAGGCCGGCAGCGGTGGGAGCTTCTTCCCGCACCGCGCGTGAGAAGCTTTCCATCTGCAGCAGGTACTGGTCGGCGGGCGGCAGGTCGATGGTGCGCAGTCCGCTGGCGTCTTCCACCCAATAGCGGCTGGCCGCACCCTGCGGCGCATTGAAGGGCATCTCCATCTCCAGCCGACCCTGGGTGCCCACCAGGTGCAGCCGCTGGTAGCGGTGGGCCTGGGTGCTGACGCTGAACACCATCTGCCCCTCGGCACCAAAGTCCAGCAGCGCGCTGCACAGACGGTCGGTGCCGAAGTCGGCGTCGCGGTCGATGCTGCAGGCCACGCGCAGCGGCTCACGCTCGAAGCACCAGCGTGCCGCCGCCACGGCATAGCAGCCGATGTCGTAAAGCGCGCCGCCGCCGGCCTCGGGCCGGTTGCGGATATTGGCGGCATCGGTGTTGAAGTAGCCGAAGGGCACCTGCATGAAGCGCAGCGTGCCCAGGGCGCCGGCGCGCAACTCGCGGCGCACGGCGGCCCATTGCGGGTGGTGGCGCACCATGAAGGCTTCGCGGATGTGCAGCTGCGTGGCATAGGGCCGCAGCGCCGCCAGCTCGGCGGCGTTCATCGCGAACGGCTTTTCGCACAGCACATGCTTGCCGGCCTGCAGCGCTGCCAGCGTCAGCGGCACGTGCAGGTGGTTCGGCAGCGGGTTGTAGATGGCGTCGATGTCGGGGTCGGCCAGCAGCGCCTCGTAGCTGCCGTAGGCCAGCGCAATGCCATGTGCCTGCGCCGCGCCTTCGGCCGCAGCCTGCTGGCGCGAGGCGATGGCCCGCACCTCCATCAGCGCCGGGTTCTGCTGCAGCACCGGGATCACCCGCCGCAGCGCGATGCCGGCGGTGGAGAGAATGCCCCAGCGCACCGGCTGGCTCGTCGTCATGCCCATCCCAGCACCCCCACCAGCGCACCCAGCGCCACCATCCAGATCGGGCTGAGCTTGGTGCGCCACATCACCAGCACGGTCACGCCCACCAGCAGCATGGCGCCGAGGTGGCCGCGCGACGGTTCGGTGAGCACCCAGCCGGTGGACAGCAGCAGCCCCAGCGTCACCGGCGCCATGCCGGCCACGAAGGCGCGCACGCCGCGGGTGTCGCGCCGCTGCGTGCCCCAGCGGGTGGCGGTCAGGGCCAGCGTGGTGCTGGGAATCAGGCTGCCCAGCAGCATCACCGCCGCCCCCAGCAGGCCGCCCATGCCGTAGCCCAGCACCGGGATGAACAGCACGTTGGGCCCCGGCGCGGCCTGCGCCAGCGCGATGGAGGAGGTGAACTGCGCGTCGGTCAGCCAGCCGTGCTGGTTGACCAGGTAACGGTGCATGTCGGGCGCGGTGGCAATGGCGCCGCCAATCGCCAGTGTCGACAGCAGCATGAACTGCACGAACACGCCCAGCCAGTCGGCCAGCGTCAAGCCATGGGTGCCAACCAGCCAGCTCATCGCGCCTGCTTTCCCAGGGCCCACCAGGCGACCAGGCAGGCGCCACCGCCCACCCCGGCCACCACCCAGCCCAGCGGCACCCGCCAGCCGGCGATCAGCGCCACCGTGGCCACGGCCACCAGCGCGCACATCGGCCGGCCCATCGGGTTCTTCCTGAGCGCCGGCAGCAGCTTGACGGCGGTGGACAGCACCAGCCCCGCCGACACCGCGCCCATGCCGCGCAGCGCGCCCGACACCATCGGGTGCTGCGAAAAACCGTTGTAGAGGATGGCCAGGCTCATCACCAGCAGCATGGGCACGCCCAGCAAGCCGCCGACGGCCGCAGCCGCGCCGCGCCAGCCGAAGAAGCGGTCGCCCAGCATCAGGGCCACGTTGACGATGTTGGGGCCGGGCAGCACCTGGCCGATGGACAGCAGCTCGACGAAGTCTTCGCGTGTGAGCCAGCGGCGGCGTTCCACCAGTTCATGCTGGGCCACCGGCAGCACGCCGCCGAAGCCCATCAGGCTCATGCGGGTGAAGGCCCGGAAGAGGTCGCGCGGGCCGGCAGGGCGGGGCAGCGCCTGGGTGTCCAGCGTGGGCACCAGCGGTTCAGACATGGTTGTGCATCCTTCGGGTGGCCCAGGCGCTCAGGGCGATGGCCAGCACCAGCCAGGCCAGCCCCACCCAGTGGAACGGGCCGAAAGCCGCGGCGCCAAGCTCGCCGGCATGGGCCGCCACCAGCGCGCCGCCACCGGCTGCGCCCACCGCCTGGCCCAGATAGATGGCCGAGGTGTTGAGTGCCATCAGCGCCCCGGCCCAGGCCGGCGCCGCCTGCCCCAGCCGCGCCTGCTGCGCCGAGTTGCACGAGAAGCAGCCCAGCGCCCAAGGCACCAGCACCAGGGCCATGGCCATCAACGACGTGCCCAGCGGCCACAGCAGGAGCGACAAGGCCATGCCCGCCAGCGCCAATGCCACCGCGCGCGAGGCGCCGAAGCGATCGACGTTGCGCGACAGCAGCACATTGCCCAGCAGGCCGAAGGCGCCGAACCAGAAGAACATCAGGCTGGTCTGGCCGCCGCTGGCGCCCAGCACCTGCCGGTAGTAGGGCGCGAAGTACGAAAACACGGTGAACTGCCCGGCGGCCGACAGGGCCGTGACCAGCACCATGGCCATCAGCGCCGGGTGGGTGACCACCTCGCGCCAGGAGCGCAGGCTCATCGCGGGCGGGCGCACGCCATCGGGCACCACCTGCCACACCCATGCGGCGGCCACGGCCGACAGCAGGGCCACCACGCCAAAGGCATAGCGCCAGCCGAAGGTTTCGCCGATGAAGCTGTGCACCGGCATGCCCAGCACGCTGGCCACCGACCAGCCCAGGAAGATGAAAGTGATGAGCCGCCCGCGTGCCGCTGGCGGGGCCAGCCAGGCGGCGGTGGCCGCCGCCTGCGGCGTGAACACGGCTGCGGCCAGCACGCTGGCGGCGCGCACCGGCATGAGTGCCGCGTAGCTGGGCATCAAGGCCGACAGCGCATGGCCGATGGCGTACCACGCCAGCGACAAGGTGAGCAGCCGCCGCCGGTCGAAGCCGCCGACGGCTGCTGCCAGCAGCGGCGCGCCGAAGGCCAGCACCGCCGCGGCGATGGTGATCAATTGTCCGCCGACGGCCACGCTCACCTGCAGCGAGCGGGTGAGGTCGTTGAGTGAGCCTGCGGTGACCATCACACCGCAACCGATCGCAAAGTTGCCGAACAGCAGCGACCAGCGCAGCGCCCCGGCCGGAACTTCACCGGCGGCCCGCGGCGCGGTGGTCACCGGTGCACCCGCAGGGCTTCAGGGTTCAGCAGGTTGGTGGGCTGCTGGTTGACGAAGTTGACGACGTTCTGGAACGCGGCGCCGAAGTACATCTCGTAGCTGTCCTGCTCCACGTAGCCGATGTGCGGCGTGCACACGGCGTTTTCCAGGCGCAGCAGCGGGTGGCCTTGCAGGATGGGTTCGCTCTCGAACACGTCCACCGCGGCCAGGCCGGGGCGTCCCTTGTTCAGCGCCGACACCAGCGCGTTTTCTTCCACCAGCTCGGCGCGCGACGTGTTGACGAAAAGCGCCGTCGGCTTCATGCGCGACAGGTCTTCCAGCGTGACGATGCCGCGGGTGGCGTCGTTCAGCCGCAGGTGCACGGTCAGCACGTCGCAGCCTTCGAAGAAGGCTTCCTTGCTGGGCGCGGTGGCCAGGCCGTCGGCGCGGGCGCGTTCCAGCGAAGGCTCACGGCCCCACACCACCACCTGCATGCCGAAGGCGCGGCCGAAGCCCGCCACCAGCTGGCCGATGCGGCCATAGCCCCAGATGCCCAGCGTCTTGCCGCGCAGCACCTGGCCGACGCCGAAGTTGGGCGGCATGCCGGCGGCCTTCAGGCCCGACTGCTGCCAGGCGCCGTGCTTGAGGTTGCCGATGTACTGGGGCAGCCGGCGCATCGCGGCCATGATCAGTGCCCAGGTCAGTTCGGCCGGCGCCACCGGCGAGCCGGTGCCTTCGGCCACCGCGATGCCCAGCCGGGTGCAGGCCTCGACATCGATGTGGGAGCCCACCTTGCCGGTTTGCGAGATGAGCTTGAGTTTGGGCAGTTTTTCCAGCAGTTGGCGCGGGAAGGCGGTGCGTTCGCGGATCAGCACCAGCACATCGGCATCACGCAGGCGCACCGACAGCTGGCCGATGCCCTTGACCGTGTTGGTGAACACCTTGGCGTTCAGCGGTTCGAGCAGCGAGGCGCACTTCAGCTTGCGCACCGCATCCTGGTAGTCGTCGAGGATGATGATGTTCATGTGGCCGGGCATTGTGCCTCGGCCGCCATCCTCACCCCCGGGCCGAAGGTCAAAGCGTCGTAAAGCCGCTGGGCATGTAGGTGCCCGGCAGCAGGCCGTCCAGGCTGCGGCGCAGCAGCTCGCGCAGCTCGGCCCCTTGGGCTCCTTCGCTGCGCAGCGCGTCGTACACGGCGGCGCGCAGCAGCCACAGATCTTCGGGCATCTGCGCGCTGCGCACCTGCTTGCGCAGCCATTCCACGCCAGCGTCGGTCCGGTTGATCTGGGCCAGCACCTGCATGAACACCAGCTTGGTGTCGACGAAGGCCTTGCGGACGCTCAGCCGCGACATCTGCTCGGCCGGCATGCCGGTGCGCAGACCGCCGACGGTGTAGTTGCGCGGCGCACCCGGCGCCGCACTGGCGCGCGGGCGGTGGTCGGGCGTAGGCGAGAAGTGGCGAGGCGCGCTCATGCGTCCAGCGCGCCGAAGCCTGAGCGCGGCGCCCGGGTGGGGAAATGGCGGTTCAGCGCTTCCAGCCGCAGCTGGGCTTCGCGCTGGCTGTGGGCCAGCGACACCAGCTGGAAGACGGCCGAGCGCAGGTGCCACAGCTCGCGCGGCGAGCGGGCGGTGTGCACCCGATCGGCCAGCTGGCGCGCCTGCGGCGAAGCGATGTCTTTCAAGGCAGCGACGAAATCGGCCTTGGTGCGTTGCAGCCGGCGTCCGCCGGGCGGGTTCATGGCCGCCTGCCAGGGTGCGGGGGCCGCCACCCAGCGCATCAACCGCGACCACACAGGCTCGACCGGCGACAACACCGCAGGGGGACAGACCTCGACCCGCGTGCCGGCGCTCGCCCGCAGGCGGCGCACTTGGAACAGGAGGGCGTTCAACATGGTCTCCGGGATATCGGCGCATGGCATCGTGAATAAAGCCATTCTTTGCGCGTGCATCCACGCGCAAAGCACCGATAAAGCGCCCGGAACCGTGCTTGTTGGTGGGTGCTAGCGCACCGGCTCCATCGGCCCGTAGAGCAGCTTGCGCTGGGGCGTGTAGGCCCACCAGGGCGCGGCGGCGCCGCCGCGCATGAAGTCGGTGACCGCCATGAACGTGTCGAGCACGCAGGGGTCTTGCCGCTTGCCGGTCTTGGCGCACAGCGCCTGGTACAGCACGAAGGCGTCGCGGCCGATCAGGTCGCGCGGCTGCTGGATGCCGATGAGGCGCAGGTCGGCCGCCAGCGAAGGGCCGATGTTGGGCAACTGTTCCAGCGTCTGGCAGGCCGCGGCACTCTCGGCCTTGGGCGACTTGACCAGCGCGCGGCCCATCACATCAGCAGCGTGTTGCGCACCAGGCCGACGGCCAGCCCTTCCAGCGTGAAGCTTTCGTCGGCCGAAACATCGATGGGTGCGAAATCGGGGTTTTCGGGCAGCAGGCGGATGCTGCCGCCCTGGCGCTCGAAGCGCTTGACGGTGACCTCGTCGCCGATGCGGGCGACGACGATCTGGCCGTTGCGGGCCTCGGTGGCTTTTTGCACCGCCAGCAAGTCGCCATCCAGGATGCCGGCGTCGCGCATGCTCATGCCGCGCACGCGCAGCAGGTAGTCGGGGCGGCGGGCGAACAGGCTGGCCTCGACCACGTAGGTCTGGTCGATGTGCTCCTGCGCCAGGATGGGGCTGCCGGCGGCCACGCGGCCGATGAGCGGCAGCGTGAGCTGGGCCAGGCTGGCCAGCGGCAGGCTGAACTGCCGGCCGCGGGCCTCACGCGCTTCGTTCACGGCGTTGAGCGTTTCAGCCGGCAGCCGGATGCCGCGCGAGGTGCCGCCGACGAGTTCGATGACGCCTTTGCGGGCCAGGGCCTGCAGATGCTCTTCGGCGGCGTTGGCAGACTTGAAGCCCAGCTGGCGCGCGATTTCGGCCCGGGTGGGCGGTGCGCCGGTGGTTTCGATGGCGGTGCGCACAAGATCAAAAATCTGTTGCTGGCGCTCAGTCAACTTCAGACCATTCAGCTTCGGGCGATCGACCATCGGCGTTCCTGTGAATTCGTCCAGTCACTGTATTCTTATCCAGCCAGAAAATCAATGCAAAACGCGCAAACTGCACTCGACAAGGTCGTGATCCTCGGCACCGGCGGCACCATCGCCGGCACCGCTTCCGACGCGGGCGACACCGTGGGCTACACCGCCGGCCAGCTGGGCGTGGCGCAGCTGGTGGCCGTGGTGCCTGCCCTGACCGGCCAGCCGCTGGAGGCCGAGCAGGTGGCGCAGCTGGACAGCAAGGACATGCGCTTCCAGGTGTGGCTGGCGCTGGCCACGCGGCTGGCCCACCACCTGGCGCGGCCCGAGGTGGCCGGCGTGGTGGTGACCCACGGCACCGACACGCTGGAGGAGACCGCCTTTTTCCTGCAGCAGCTGTTGGCGCCGACCAAGCCGGTGGTGCTGGTGGCGGCCATGCGCCCGGCCACCGCCTTGCTGGCCGACGGCCCTCAGAACCTGCTGGACGCGGTGCGGCTGGCGCGCTTGCCGGGTGCGCAGGGCGTATTGGCGCTGCTGGGCGGCACCGTGCATGCGGGCAACGAGGTGCGCAAGACGCACACCTACCGGCTGGATGCCTTTGGCGCCGGCGATGCAGGGCCGCTGGCTCATGTGGAAGCAGATCGGGTGCGGGTGCTGCGCCCCTGGCCGGCGCCGCGCGCGGGCGCCGCCGAACGGCTGGCGCGGCTGCAGGCGGCGCCGCAGCCATGGCCCTGGGTGGAGATCGTCACCAGCGGGGCCGGTGTGGGCGGCCGCGCAGTGCAGGCATTGCAGGCCGCGGGCGTGTCTGGCCTGGTGGCGGCAGGCACCGGCAACGGCACGCTCCATGAAGAGCTGGAAGCCGCCCTGCGCACCGCAGAGGCGGCCGGCGTGCCGGTGCTGCGCTGCAGCCGCTGCCTGGCCGGCAGCGTCATCGAGGTGCCAGGCGCATTGCCCGCAGCCGGCGCCCTGACGCCGCAGCAGGCGCGCGTGGCGCTGCTGCTGCGTCTGCTGCAAGTCGATTGACGGCGCGCTGGTCGCTCAGACCGCGACGTTCAGCGTCACGTCGATGTTGCCGCGGGTGGCGTTGGAGTAGGGGCAAACCTGGTGGGCGGCGTCGACCAGCTCTTGCGCCTTGGCCTGCTCCCAGCCCGGGATGGTGATGTTGAGCACCGCGCTGATGCCGAAGCCCACCTTGCCGCCGGCCAGCGGGCCGATGCCGATGTCGGCGCTGATCGAGGTGTCGGCGGGCAGGGCTGCCTTCTGCTGGCCGGCCACGAACTTCATCGCCCCCAGGAAGCAGGCGGAGTAGCCGGCCGCGAACAGCTGCTCGGGGTTGGTGCCTTCGCCGTTGCCGCCCATTTCCTTGGGCGGTGCCAGCTTGACTTCCAGCTTGCCGTCGTCGCTCTTGGACTTGCCGTCGCGGCCGCCGGTGGACGTGGCGTGGGCGGTGTACAGGGTCTTCTCGATCGCCATGGTGGTCTTCCTTCCGTGTGTCTTCGTGCGGATCAGGCCGCCGCACGTTCGGCTTGTTGAGACAGGTTGTTGCGCAACTGCTGCAGCTGCCGCGTCAGCGCCACGAGTTCGTCCAGTGCGCAGCCGCTGGCACAGGCCACGGCCTTCGGCACCGACAGGGCCTGGGCCTTGAGCGCCCGGCCCGCGGGCGTGAGCTGAACCCGAACCCGCCGTTCGTCCTGCCGGTCGCGCAGGCGGCTGAGGTGGCCTGAGGCTTCCAGCCGCTTGAGCAGCGGCGTCAAGGTGCCCGAGTCCAGTGACAGCCTGTGGCCAAGCTCACCCACGGACACGTCGTCCGTCTCCCACAGCGCCAGCATCACCAGGTACTGCGGGTAGGTCAGGCCCAGCGGGTCGAGCAGGGGCTTGTACAGCTTGGTCATCGCCAGCGAAGACGAGTACAAGGCAAAGCACAGCTGCTGGTCGAGCGCCAGCCAGGCTTCCGGTGCAACCGGCGGGTCGGCGGGGGCTTGGCGGGCGGCGGGTGTCGAGCGCATGGGCAGGACTGTAGCCCTCAATTAAATTGCGTGCAACTTAAATGGTCTTTGGCTGCGCGGGGTGAGCGGCGCCGCACCGCACGCGCCGCTCAGGGCGCAGGCGCTCAGCCCGCTTCGGCCTGGATGGCTTCGATCTCGCTGCTCAGCTCCAGCCAGCGCTCTTCCAGCATCGTCAGCTCGGCGCTGATGTGGTTGAGCTTGCGGCCCAGCTCGGCAATGTCGCTGCCGGGCAGGTGGCCGTTGGCCAGCTGCGCCTCGTAGTCGCCGCGCTCGGCGCTGAGCTTGGCCATGCGGCTGTCGATGCGCTCGATCTCCACGCGCATCGGCCGTGTGCGCTCGGCGACCTTGGCGCGGGCCTGCGCCTGGGCCTTGCGGTCTTCGCGGCGGCCGGGGCCTTGCTGCTGGGCCGGCGCGGGTGCCGGTGCGGCTGCCGGTGCGGCCTTGGCACGGCCGCTCGCGGCCGGGGCAGGCGCCGGCTTGGCCGCCTCCGGCAGCGGCGTGGCGTTGTACTTCTCGCCCTTGGCTGCGGCCCGCTGCACTGCGCGCGATTGCTCCAGCAGCCAGCGCTGGTAGTCGTCCAGGTCGCCGTCGAAGGGCTGAAGGCCGCCGGCCGTGACCAGCCAGAACTCGTCGCACACCTCGCGCAGCAGCGCGCGGTCGTGGCTCACCAGCATCACCGAGCCTTCGAACTCGTTCAGCGCCATCGACAGCGCTTCACGGGTGGTCAGGTCCAGGTGGTTGGTGGGTTCGTCCAGCAGCAGCAGGTTGGGCCGCTGCCACACCAGGCTGGCCAGCACCAGGCGCGCCTTTTCGCCGCCCGACAGCGAGCCGATGCGCTGCTGCACCATGTCGCCGGTGAAGCGGAACTTGCCGAGGAAGTCGCGCAGCTCCTGCTCGCGCGCCTCGGGGCCGACGGTGCGCGCCAGCCGCACCATGTGCTGCAGCGGCGCATCGTCGGCATGCAGCAGGTCCATCTCCTGCTGCGCGAAGTAGCCGATGGCCAGGCCCTTGCCTTCGGTGATCTCGCCGCCCAGCGCCGGGTGCTGCCGCGCGATGGTCTTGACCACGGTGGACTTGCCCTGGCCGTTGGCACCCAGGATGCCGATGCGCTGGCCGGCCAGCACGGTGCGGGTGACGTTGTGGACGATGGGCTTGGGCACGCGCACCGACTCGTCGCCGGCTGAGGGCACCATGTACCCACACACCACCTCGCGCATCGCGAGCATGGGGTTGGGCAGGCTGACCGGCTCCTTGAACTCGAAGCTGAAGTCGCTGGCGGTGAGCACCGGCGCCAGCTTTTCCATGCGGTCCAGCGCCTTCACACGGCTCTGCGCCTGCTTGGCCTTGCTGGCCTTGGCCTTGAAGCGGTCGATGAAGCGCTGCAGGTGCGCGATGCGTTCCTGCTGCTTGACGAAGGCCGTGGCCTGCTGGCTCATGCGCTCGGCGCGCATCTCTTCGAAGGTGGTGTAGTTGCCGCCATAGCGCGTCAGCTTGGCGTCGTCCAGGTGCAGCGTCACCTTGGTGATGGCGTCCAGAAATTCGCGGTCGTGGCTGATCACGATCATGGTGCCGGCAAAGCGCTGCAGCCAGCCTTCCAGCCACACCAGCGCGTCCAGGTCCAGGTGGTTGGTGGGCTCGTCCAGCAGCATCAGGTCGGCCGGGCACATCAGCGCCCGCGCCAGCTGCAGCCGCATGCGCCAGCCGCCCGAGAAGCTGTTGACTGGCGCATCCAGCTGCTGCACCTGAAAGCCCAGGCCCAGCAGCAGCGATTGCGCGCGGGCGCGGGCATCGAAGCCGCCGGCTTCTTCGATGGCCATGTGCGCATCGGCGATGGCATGGCCGTCGTCGCTGGCTTCGGCCGCGGCCAGTGCCGTCTGCGCCTCCATCAGCGGAATGTCGCCCTGCAGCACGAAGTCGGTCGCGCTGTCGCTGGTTTCGGGCATGTGCTGCGCCACCTCGCCGATGCGCCAGCGCGGCGGGATCTCGGCATCGCCGGCATCGGCGCTCAACCGGCCGGTGAGCAGCGCGAACAGGCTGGACTTGCCGGCGCCGTTGCGGCCCACCAGGCCGATCTTCTCGCCCGGGTTGAGGGTGACGCTGGCGTCGTCGAGCACGACCTTGGTGCCGCGGCGCAGGGTGAGGTTGCGAACAGTGATCATCAGGAAACAGACAGTGCGCTCAGCGCGTCGCGGTCCAGCAGCAGCACCTGGTCGTCGCCGGCGCTGGTGGACAGCCAGACGGGCGCCAGCGCGGGAAAGGCGGCCTCGAAGTGCTCGCGCTCGTGGCCGATCTCGAGCACCAGCACACCGTGGGGCGACAGCCGCTGCGGCAGCTCGGCCAGCAGGCGGCGGATGAAGTCCATGCCGTCTTCGCCGCCGGCCAGGGCCAGCGCGGGTTCGGCACGGTATTCGGCGGGCAGCGCGGCCATGGACGCGCTGTTGACGTAGGGCGGGTTGCACAGCACCAGGTCGTAAGGGCCGGGCAGGGCTGCCAGGCCGTCGCTGTGCAGCAGGCGGATGCGCTCGGCCAAGCCATGGCGGTCGACGTTGATGCGGGCCACGGCCAGCGCATCGTCGCTGATGTCGGCGGCGTCCACGTGAACCTCGGGCCAGGCCATCGCGGCCAGCACGGCCAGGCTGCCGTTGCCGGTGCACAGGTCCAGCACCTGGCGGGTGTCTTCGCCCAGCCAGGCGTCCAGCGTGCCGTCGGCCAGCGGCTCGGCGATCAAGGAACGCGGCACGATCACGCGCTCGTCGACATGGAAGCTCACGCCTTGCAGCCAGGCTTCCTGCGTCAGGTAGGCGGCGGGGCGGCGGGTGCTGATGCGCTGCTGGATCAAGGCATCGATGGCCGCCTGCTCGTCGGCGCTCAGCGGCCGCCCGGCCACGTCGTCCAGCGCATCCAGCGGCAGGCCCAGGCGCCACAGCACCAGCCAGGCGGCTTCGTCGAAGGCATTGGTGGTGCCGTGGCCGTAGCTCACGCCGGCCGCGTCCAGCCGCGCCGCCGCGGCTTCGATCGCGGCCACGATGGTCGGGTGTTCGGCACTCATGCCAGCACCTTCTCCAGCAGCCGGCGGTAGATGTTCTTCAGCCGTTCCACGTCGGCGGCGATCACGTGTTCGTCGATCTTGTGGATGCTGGCGTTGATGGGGCCGAACTCCATCACCTGCGGGCAGTGCTTGGCGATGAAGCGACCGTCCGAGGTGCCGCCGGTGGTGGACAGCTCGGTGGTGAGGCCGGTCTCGTCGTGGATGGCCGCGCCCAGTGCTTCGGTGAGCGTGCCCACCGGCGTGAGGAAGGGCTCGCCGCCCAGCGTCCAGTCGATGCTGTATTCCAGGCCGTGCCTGTCCAGCACCGCCGCCACGCGGGCCTTGAGCGCCTCGGGCGTGGATTCGGTGCTGAAGCGGAAGTTGAAGTCGATCACCACCTCGCCCGGGATC
>NZ_CAXFDV010000190.1:0-3969 GCF_964001545.1 uncultured Aquincola sp. | reverse complement strand
AGCTCCTGCGTGCGCTCACGCACCCGCAGGTCGAGCTGGGCATGGCTGTCCTGCAGCGCCTGCTGGGCAGCGGTGCGGTCGTCCAGCGCCTGCCTCAGGTGGTCGTGGTCGCAGATCATGCGCACCATCAAGGCCGCCATGGCCACCAGCACGCAAGGCGCCGGTGCCTGGTAGCGCACCCAGGTCAAGGGCAGCGACAAGGTGGCCGCCACCGCATAACCCAGCGGCAGCAGCAGCAGGGCCACGCACACCAGGCTGTGGCCGTGGCGCGGCTCGCGGCGGGCCATCCAGGCGAACAGCGTCACCTGGCCCAGCGCCAGCGGCAGCCACACCAGCAGCTGCCCGCCACGGCCCAGCGGCAACCAGGCGGTCAACGCCCCGGCCACCAGGCCATAAGCCAGCAAGGCGCCGGACAGGCGCCGCCGCAGCGCAGCCGGCAGGCCGGTGAGCTGCACCAGCGCCTGGCCGAACAGCACGCCGGCCACGGTGCGGGCCAGGGCCAGCGGATCGGGCGTTGCCTGCAGCACGTCGGTGCCGAGCAGCGCATAGGCCGCATACAGCGCCCCGGCGGTCGCAAAGGCGGCGCAGAACCAGGGTGCACTGGGGTAACGAAGGCGCTGCCACACGAACCAGAACAACACCGCCAACGCGGTCAACGTGAATGCGCCGCCACCGGCCAACACCTGCTGCATCGCCATCGGCCCTTCTCCTCCTCCCGACCACCACCCGTCTGCCGGGGCCAGGCAGCGGGTTCACAGGCTTCAGCTTACGAGGCCGGCGCAAGGCCGCCACGGCTGCCAACAGGCCATGTTGCAACCGGGCGCAACGGCGCCCGCCACCGCAGGGCCTGCTTGTCTAGACAACTTGGCGCCGTATTCGTCGGAATGCCGACGGCATGCCGTGCCGCATCGTCGGGATCCCGACGCGACGTCGCGCCGTGCCCCAGGCCTGCGCCTGCGCCAAGTGCTTGCCCCCGTTGATTTCCTGGGTCGCCGGCCGCGTGCGCGCCTGCATGGCACATCGATTGCGGAACTTGTGGGCACGACCCGCTGCAGCGGGACCACGAGCGTCGGTGGTCCTGTTGCATGACTCACTGATGAAGCACTTGACAGGAGGGCGCAATGCCAACTCTCACCAGGCCGAACCCGATGAACCTCAGACTGCTGACCTGCTCGGTGGCCCTGGCGCTGGCCGCATGCGGCGGCAGCGACGACGACGGGCCCACGACGCCCGAGACCCCGCCGCCGGCCACGCCCAGCGACGTGCCCACCATCTCGCCGGAAGTGCGGGCAGCGGCGCAGAAGATCACGGTTGACCCCACGGTGATGGCGATGGTGCAGGAATGGTCCAGCCCCGCCAGCACGCAGGCCCGCTTCGACCAGCACATGGAGCTGGTGCGTATCGCCTCGCCCTCGCGCTTCGAGATGCGGCGCGCCGCCGAGATCCAGCGCCGTGCGCTGCAGGAATGGGGCTTTGCCGCCACTGAGATCAAGACCCGCGCCGACGGCCAGCTGCCGGGCAGCGACGTGCAGCTGGTGGACGGCCTGCCGGTCTACAACATGTGCGTGGAGATCAAGGGCAGCTATTCAGCCAGCGCGGGCGCCCAGGCCTACCGCGGCCAGTACCCCAAGGTGCTGGTGGAAGGCCACATCGACACCGTGAACCCCGAGGTGCTGCCGCCGGCCACCGATCCGTTCGAGCCGGTGAAGCTGCAGCCCATCGGGCAGGCCATCGTCACCACGCCGGGCGAGCTGGCGGCGATACCGGAGCAGCTCAGCTTCGATGCTGCCGGCCGCATCGTGCAGGACGCCAGCTACATCAAGGCGCGCCAGTACTTTGCCGACGAAACGGCGGCCAGGAACGCCGGCGCGATGCGCCTGTACGTGCCGGGCATCAGCGATGCGATGGGCAACACCTCGGGTGTCTTCAACCTGGCCAAGGCCATGAAGAAGTACAACATCAAGCCGGTGTACGACATGTGGTTCTGTGGCACCGCGGGCGAAGAAGGCAAGGGCAACCTGGCCGGCATGAAGCAGCTGTACGGCTACGACCAGAACCTGGGCACCGGCACCAACCCGCTGAACTTCGTCACCAACTTCAGCATCGACGGTGGCAGCGGCACCATCAACTTCATCGGCAGCTACCGCTTCGAGATGAAGTACACCGCGCCCACCGCGGCCGGTGCCACGGCGCCCAGCGCCCTGGAAGCAGCGGCGGCCTCCATCGCCCGCATCGCCGACGTGAAGACGCCCTGGGACGACGACAAGCAGGCGCTCAAGACCACCTACACCGTGGGTGTGGTGAGCTGTGAAGACCCGGCCGCGGGCAGCACCGTGGTGCCCAGCTGCACCGTGCAGGTGGACATGCGCTCGCCCCGGCTCGATCCGCTCAAGGACATCCGCGGCCGTATCGAGCCGCTGTTCCAGGCTGGCGTGACCGAAGAGAACAGCCGCTACGGCGTGCCCGACAACAGCGCCCAGGCGGTCAAGATGGAACTGACCTGGTTCGGCGACCGGCCGCCGCATGAGCGCAGCAACCTGTCGGACGTGTCGATCCAGGCGGCCTGGCAGTCGGCCGAGGTGGTGGGCGTGGACAAGCTCGAGAAGTTGTCCACCGCGGCCAGCAGCCTCAACGACAACGTGCCCGCCGCCATCGGCGTGCCCACCATCAACCTGAACATCGGCACCTTTGCCGCGGGCGGTGGCGGCCATGCCTTCTGGGAGTGGGCCATTCCGGGTGAAAGCGCCAAGGAAGTGCTGCGCCTGCAGCGTGTGCTCACGGCCGCGCTCATCGCCTCGGGCTTCCATGCCACCGACGGCAGCGTGGTGGCGCCTGCCGCCGCGCCCCTCGGCGCCCGCACCGCTGAAGTCAAGTAACAGGAGCACCCACATGAACAAGACGATCGCAAGCCTGTTGGCAGCCGCCGCCCTGACCCTGGGCGCGCTGCCGGTGCAGGCGCAGCAGACCGGCAGCCTGCTGGTGGAGTTTCAAGGCCCGGGTGGCCACAGCAACGGCGCTTATGGCCGCACCAGCGCCGTCCACGCGGCCGGTCGCACGCTGGCGCAGCTCAAGGCCGCGGGCCTGCCTGCGGGCGCTTACAGCGTCAGCGGACTCAACGGCGGCAACTCGGTCAACAGCATCGCCAGCGATGCCCGTTACACCGTGAGCCTGACCGCGCCCGATGCGGCGGCCTGGCAGGCGCTGGCGGCACGGGTCACCACCGCCGTGCAGGCGGGTGTGGCCGCAGAGAACAGCTTCCGCGGCGTGAAGGAGGGCGACCTGGTGGGCGGCGTCCCGGCGGCCATCCGCTACACCATCACGCCGCGATGAGGCGGGCCGCGTTGATACATCCCAGGGTGATCCCTGTCGGCCACGGCCGACAACGGTGACAGCCTCCGCCTCGCGACCGGATCAGCCTGCAAGGGCTGCCCGGCGTGCGAGGCGGGGCCTAAGGTTGAGTCACTCAAACCCGAAGGAGATTGACATGACCGATCGCAACCTCACCGACAAGACCGAATCGCATCCCGTGGCCACTGGCACCGGTGCCGTGGTGGGTGGTGTGGCCGGCGGCGTGGCCGGCGGTGCAGCCGCAGGCGCGGCCGTGGGCGGCATGACCGGCCCGGTGGGCGCGGCCGTGGGCGCTGTGGTGGGCGCGGTGGCCGGTGCGCTGGCCGGCCGTGGCATCCGCAAGGCGGTGGACCCGGCCGAAGAAGACACCTACTGGCGCGAGAACTACAGCACCCGCCCATACGTGAACACCGGCAGCACCTACGACGACTACGGCCCGGCCTACACCTATGGCGTGGACGCTTACACCCGCTACCCGGACCGTTCGTTCGACGACGTCGAATCGGACCTGAGCCGCGACTGGGGCAGCCGCCGTGGCAGCTCGTCGCTGGAATGGGAGCATGCCAAGCACGCCTCGCGCGATGCCTGGCACCGCCTGAGCGACAAGGTGGAACGTGCGGT
>NZ_CAXFDV010000189.1:0-23965 GCF_964001545.1 uncultured Aquincola sp. | reverse complement strand
TGTGCTGGGGCTGATGGAAATCGAGAACCGGCCCGATGCCGCGGCCGACCTGGCGCAGGCGCTCAACCGCGCCGTGGGCGCCGGCAGCTATGCCGCCGTGCAGGCGCCCGTGGCCCCGCCGGCCGAGGGTGCCGATGCCATCCAGGTGGCCCTGCTCTACAAGCCCGGGCGGCTGCGGCCGGTGGGCCCGGCGCAGGGCGACGAGCGGCCGGTGCACCACCGGCCCCCGCTGGCCCAGGCCTTCGAGCCGGTGGCCGGCGGCGACCGTTTCAGCGTCATCGTCAGCCACTTCAAATCGAAGCGCTGCGACGACGAGCGCGCGGCCGACGATGCCGATGCCGACCAGGGCGACGGCCAGGGCTGCTTCAACGCCCGCCGGGTGCGGCAGGCGCGGGCGCTGGCCAAGTTCGCGCAGGCGCAGGGCCCACGCACGCTGCTGGTGGGCGACCTCAATGCCTACGGCCAGGAAGACCCGGTGCAGCGGCTGCGCGAGGCCGGATTCGTTGACCTGGTCCACCAATTCGAGCCCGGGGCCTGGACCTATGTGTTCCAGGGTCGCTCGGGCCGGCTGGACCATGCGCTGGCCTCGCCCGCGCTGGCGGCGCAGGCCACCGGCGCCACGGTGTGGCACATCAATGCCGATGAACCGCCGCTGCTGGACTACAACCTGGAGGGCCGGCAGCCCGCCTGCGCCCGCTGCGCCCCCGACGGTTGGCGCCCCGATGCGTATCGGTCTTCCGACCATGACCCGGTGATCGTCGGCCTGCGGCCGGCGCGCGCCCGCTGAGGGCCTGCAGCACGATGGACAACGTCTCCGACCTCGGCTTTTTCGTGCTGCTGGCCCGCAGCGGCAGCCTGGCCGCCTGCGCCCAGCAGCTGGGCGTGACGCCACCCACCGTGAGCAAGCGGCTGGCGGCGCTGGAGCGCCGGCTGGGCGTGCGCCTGCTCAACCGCAGCACGCGGCGCATGGCGCTGACGCCCGAAGGCGAAGCCTATGTGGCCGACGGCACGCGGCTGATGGAAGAGTTGAACGCGCTGGAGCAGCGGGTGGCCGCCGCCCGCGACACGCCGCGCGGGCTGCTGCGGGTGCAGGCCACGCTGGGCTTCGGCCGCCGCTACGTGGCGCCGCTGGTGTCGCAATTCATGCAGCAGCAGCCCGACGTGGATGTGCTGCTGCAGCTGAGCGACAAGCCGCCCACCCGCGACCAGCCGCACCACGACGTGATGGTGCGGGTGGGCCCGCTGCCCGATGCACGCTGGAACGCCCGCCGGCTGGCGCCCAACCGGCGGGTGCTGGTGGCCTCGCCGCTGTACCTGAAGCAGTTCGGCGAGCCGCGCACGCCGGCCGAGCTGCACCAGCACCGCTGCATCGTCATCCGCCAGGACGACGACACCTTCGGCACCTGGCACCTGCGCCAGGCCGGCCGCACCGAGACGGTGAAGGTGCGTGGTCGCTGCAGCACCAACGACGGCGAAACCGCGATGGCCTGGGCGCTGGACGGCCACGGCATCCTGCTGCGCAGCGAGTGGGACGCGGCGGCCTATGTGCGTTCGGGCCGGCTGCAGCGGGTGCTGCCGGGCTGGAGCTTTCCGGGCGCCGACATCGTGGCGGTGTATCCCACGCAGCAGAACCTGGCCGCCAAGACCCGCGCCTTCATCGACTTTCTGGCCGATTCGCTGGCCGACAAGCGGGCCGGGCGGCGGGGCGAAGCCGGCGGGTGGTAAGGCGCCGAAGCCTGCCTCAGGGCTTGAGGTTGGCGGCCTTGATGGCCGGCGCCCAGTCGTTCACCTGCTTGCCGACGAAGCCCGCGAAGGCCTCGCCGTTGAGCTTCATCGGCGTGATGCCCAGCTCCTCGAAGCGCTTGACGATGGCCGGCTGGGCGGCCACTTCGTTGAGGGCAGCGGCCAGCTTGTCGGTGATGTCCTTGGGCAGGCCGGCCGGCGCCGAGACGCCGAAATAGTTGTCGGCCACCAGGTCGGGGTAGCCCAGCTCCACCACCGTGGGCACGTCGGGCGCCAGCGGCGAGCGTGTGCGTGAGGTCACGGCCAGTCCCTTGAGCTGCCCGGTCTTGAGCATGGGCACATAGGCGGTGATCACGTCGATGCCCAGCGGGATCTGCCCGGCCACCAGGTCGGTGGTCATCGGCGCGCCGCCGCGGTAGGGCACGTGGGTCATGTCCAGCTTCATGTCCACCTTGACCATCTCACCCACGATCTGCCCGATGGAGCCCGGCCCGCCGCTGCCGAAGCTCATGCCGCCCTTGGCCGCGGCGGCCACCTTGGGCAGGTCCTTCAGCGTGGCCATGCCGGCCTGCGGATTGGCCATCACCAGGACTGGCGCCACGCCCAGCATCGCCACATGGGTGAACTGCCTGACCGGGTCGTAGGGTGGCTTGGCCAGCGTGAAGGGGCCGATGGACAGCGGCGTGGAGTTGGACAGCAGCAGCGTGTAGCCGTCAGGGGCCGAGCGGGCCACCTCGGCGCCGCCGATGGTGCCGCCCGCGCCGGGCTTGTTGTCGACGATCACCGGCTGGCCCAGCAGCTTGCCCAGCGGCGTTGAAATCTCGCGCGCCACGATGTCGCTGGCGCCACCGGCCGCGAAGGTGACGACGATGCGGATCGGCTTGTCGGGCCAGGCGGCCTGCACGGCGCCGGCGCCGGTGGCCAGGCTGAAGGCGCACAGCAGGGCAGCGCGGCGGGAGAGGGTGGCAGGGCGCGTCATGGGCAACTCCA
Source organism: uncultured Aquincola sp. (assembly GCF_964001545.1). Taxonomy (NCBI): domain Bacteria; kingdom Pseudomonadati; phylum Pseudomonadota; class Betaproteobacteria; order Burkholderiales; family Sphaerotilaceae; genus Aquincola; species uncultured Aquincola sp. The sequence goes on along the minus strand of NZ_CAXFDV010000189.1, from coordinate 21,232 downwards.
ACAAGGGGCGGAACAGGGGTTCAGGGGCTCAGCAGGCTGCACGCAAGCGCTGGTCCAGGCGGCGGCGCGAGATCTCGGCGATCTCGTCCAGCGCCAGGCGCAACTCGGTGGCGCGGTCGTGCTGCAGCCGCTGCTCGAAGGCGGCCAGCGCGCTGTCGCGGCTGTGGCGCGCGATGCACAGGATGAAGGGGAAGCCGAAGCGCTGGCGGTAGGCGGCATTCAGCGTGTCCCAGCGCGCGGCTTCTTCAGCGGCCAGGTCGTGCAGCGCCAGGCGGCCTTGCTCGCTGGCCGAGTCGCGGGTCATCTGGCCGCGGCGGGCGGCATCGCCGGCCAGTTCGGGGTGGCCGCGCAGCAGGTCCAGCAGGGCCGGCTCGGGCAGGGCCTGCAGCACCGACAGCATGGCCGCATGCAAGGCGGGCACGTCGGCAAAGGGGCGCTGCGGCAGCACCGCTTCGGCCACCCACGGCGCATGCTCGAACACGCTGCCCAGCGTGGCCACGAACTGCGCCGGCGGGCAGTGGTTGAGGGTGGCCAGCGAGGGGCGTGGGGTGTCCATGCGCTGCATGCTAGGCAGCGGCTGGATGAGCGTCCATGAGCATCGCGGCCATACTGCGTACGCAAAATTAGTACGCGGTCGAGTTGTCCATGCGCCATTCCCTTTTGCCCATCGTCCTTCGCTACGTCGACCAGGTGGCGAAATCAGGCTCGGTGCAGGGCGCCGCCAAGGAACTGCATGTGGCGGCTTCCGCGGTGCACCGGCAGGTGCTGCAGCTGGAAGACGAGCTGGGCGTGGCCTTGTTCGAGCGGCTGCCGCGCGGCATGCGCCTGACCTCGGCCGGCGACGCGGTGGTTACGCTGGCGCGGCGCTGGCGGCACGATGAGCGCCGGCTGGTGGAAGACATCCGCCAGATGCAGGGCGTGTTCCAGGGCCGGGTGCGCGTGGTGGCAATGGACAGCCACGCCACCAGCGTGCTGCCGGCACTGGTGGCGCGGCTGGGCGAGGCGCATCCGCGCATCTCGCTGGACATCGAGATCGCCAGCACCGACGAAGCGGTGGCCGCGCTGGTGGCCGGCCAGGCCGAGGTGATGGCCGGCTTCAACCTGCACCCGCGGCGTGAGCTGCTGCCGCTGTGGCAGGCCGAGCTGCCGCTGGGCTGCGTGGTGGCGCCCGACCATCCGCTGGCGGCGCTGCCCACGGTGAGCCTGCAGGAGGTGAGCGCCCATCCCATCGCGCTGCAGAGCAAGGTGCTGCTGATCCGCCGCTACCTGGAGGCGCACTACGACTGGCTGTTCAACGACAGCCGGGCGCGGGTGGAGACCAATTCACTGCAGCTGGTGAAGATGTTGGCCCGGCAAGGCCGGCATGTGGCGCTGACGTCCGAACTGGACGCCGCGCCCGAGCTGCTGGCCGGCACGTTGCGCTTCGTGCCGGTGCGCGACCCGCGCGCCGACCCGCAGACCGTGGCCGTGGCCATCCATGCCGGCAAGCCACCGGGGCCGCTGGTCAAAACCGTGGCGACGGTGCTGGCGGAGTGCATCGCGGACTGCCTGGCGCAGGTGCGAAGCAACCGCGACCTCAGCGCCGCCGGGCCGCCCCAAGGCGCTGAGCGCCCCCTCGGGGGGGCCGCGAACGCAGTGAGCTTGGGGGCAGACATCAGCCTCCCGAGCGCTTGACGGTGTAGCCGGCCGCCTGCAGATGTGCCATCACCTTGTCGCGGTGGTCGCCTTGCACTTCCACCACACCGTCCTTGGCGGTGCCGCCCGTGCCGCACAGGCTCTTGAGCTGGGTGCCCATCCTGGCCAGCGCCGCCGCATCCAGCGGCAGGCCGCGCACCACCGTCACCGCCTTGCCGCCGCGGCCCTTGGTCTCGCGGCCCACGCGCACGATGCCGTCGCCCGCCGGCGCGGCGGCGGCCAGGGCCTTGCAGCGGCACTGCGCGAGCGGCTGGCGGCAATCGGGGCACATGCGGCCGGCGTCGGTGGAATACACGAGGCCGCCGGTGGCGGAGCGGGATTTCATGGCGTTCGGTGAAGGTGATGACAGGCAGGGCGCCGAGGGTAACCCTGCCCCGCACAAGCGGTAACCGTGCAGTCAACCCATTTGCCAATTTAACCTACTAGGTTTATCGTTCGGTATGGAGAAACGGACGCCGCACTGCAAGCTGCGGGTGGTCAAGCAGATGGTGGCCGAAGGCTTGTGCGAGGCCACCATCACTGCGCTTGGTACGGCCAGGGAGATGGGGCTGGGCTTCAGCGATATGAAGCGGGAGTTGCTGCGTCTGGAGGCGCCCAGCTTTTACAAGAGCATGACCACACATGCGGATCACCGGCTGTGGCAAGACGTCTATCGACACACGCTCGAGAACGGCCTCAAGGCCTATGTGAAGCTGACGGTGCATGAGGGTGTGCTGATCGTTTCCTTCAAGGAGTTATGAAGATGAAATGTCCCCAGTGCGGCGGCGCGTCCATGGCAGCCGACACCCGCGATGTCGCTTACACCTACAAGGGGCGGGACACCGTCATCCCGAAGGTGACGGGCCGGTTCTGCCCTGCATGCGGTGAGGTGCTGCTCGCGGGCGAACACGCAGAGCGCTACAGCGATCTGGTAGGGCAGTTTCACAGGGAGGTGAATGCAACCCTGGTGGACCCCGCCTACATCGCCAGGGTGCGTCGCAAGCTGGCTTTAGACCAGCGCGAGGCTGCCGAGATCTTCGGGGGTGGCGTCAATGCGTTCTCGCGCTACGAAACCGGCAAGACGAAGCCGCCCGTGGCGTTGCTGAAGCTGCTGAAGGTGTTGGACCGGCACCCTGAGCTGCTGCAGGAGGTGCGGGCGGGTTGACGGCAAACCTACACTGTCGCCCCCCGCACCCGCCTGCCATGCACCTCGACCACCTCCGCCAACGCCTGCGCGACCTGGGCGCCAAGCCCACCCACACCTCGCGGCTGCTGAGGCAGTGGGTCAACGCACGCCCGCTGGAAGGCGGGCGCAGCCTGGCCGAGCACTTCCTGCCGCTGGGGGTGCGTGAGCAGCTGCCTGCGCTGGCCACCGAGCTGGCGGGCCTGGCCACGGTGCGTTCGGCCCACCCGGCCGAAGACGGTGCCGAGCGCCTGCTGGTGGGCCTGGCCGATGGGCAGACGGTGGAAAGCGTGCTGTTGCCGCGCGATGGCGTGTGCGTGTCCACCCAGGTGGGTTGCGCGGTGGGCTGCGTGTTCTGCATGACCGGGCAGGGCGGCCTGCTGCGCCAGGTGAGCAGCGGCGAGATCGTGGCCCAGGTGGTGCTGGCGCGCCAGCGCCGGCCGGTCAAGAAGGTGGTGTTCATGGGCATGGGCGAGCCTGCCCACAACCTGGACGCGGTGATGGACGCCATCACCGTGCTGGGGCTGGAAGGCGGCATCGGCCACAAGCAGCTGGTGTTTTCCACCGTCGGCGATGCGCGGGTGTTCGAGCGCCTGCCGCAGGGGCCGGTCAAGCCGGCGCTGGCGCTGTCGCTGCACAGCACCTTTGCCGACAAGCGCGCCGAGCTGCTGCCCCGCGCCCCGCGCTGGGAACCCGCAGAGCTGGTGGAAGCCGCCGAACGTTATGCCCGCGCCACCGGCTACCCCATCCAGTACCAGTGGACGCTGCTGGCCGGCATCAACGACGGCGACGACGAGCTGGAACGCATCGCCACGCTACTGCAGGGCCGCTACGCGATGATGAACTTCATCCCCTACAACTCCAACGAGGGCCTGCCCTTCAGCCGGCCCGATGGTGAACGCGCGGCCGAGATGGCCCGCCACCTCAATCGCCGCGGCGTGCTCACCCGGCTGCGCTGGTCGGCCGGCCAGGACATCGACGGCGGCTGTGGCCAGCTGCGCGCGCGTGAGGCGTTGCCGCGCGGGCGGCGCGCGATCCCCATCCAGGCGGCTTGAGCGGCGTCATCGATCCGCCGTCACCCGCCAGATGATGTTGCCCACGTCATCGGCCACCAGCAGGCCGCCCCTCTTGTCGATGGCCACGCCCACCGGCCGGCCCTGGGCCTTGTCGTCCGCATTGATGAAGCCGGTGAGCACCTCGACCGGCTGGCCGCTGGGCTGGGCGCCTTCGAAGGGCACGAAGATCACGCGGTAGCCGCTGCGCGGCTGGCGGTTCCAGGAACCGTGCTGGCCCACGAACATGCCCTTGGCAAAAGCCGGCGGCAGTGCGTTGCCGGCCGACCAGGCCAGGCCCAGCGACGCGGTGTGCGCACCCAGCGCATAGTCGGGCTTGATGGCCTTAGCCACCAGGTCGGGGCGGGGCGGCTGCACCCGCTCGTCCACCGTCTGGCCGTAGTAGCTGTAGGGCCAGCCGTAGAAGCCGCCGTCCTTCACCGAGGTCATGTAGTCGGGCACCAGATCGCTGCCGATCTCGTCGCGCTCGTTCACCGCCACCCACAGCTGCTGGCTGTCGGGCTGCCAGGCCAGGCCCACCGGGTTGCGCAGGCCCGAGGCATACACCCGCTTGGCACCGGTGGCGACGTCGATCTCCAGGATGGCGGCGCGGTTCTCTTCTTCGGCCATGCCGTGCTCGGCCACGTTGCTGTTGCTGCCCACGCCCACATAGAGCTTGCGGCCATCGGGGCTGGCAATCAGGCTCTTGGTCCAGTGGTGGTTGCGGCCGCCGGGCAGGTCAGTCACCTGGGTGCCGCTGCCCTGCAGCTTCAGCGCGCCCGGCTGGTAATCGAAGCGCAGCAGCGCATCGGCATTGGCCACGTAGAAATGTTGGCCCACCAGCGCCATGCCGAAGGGCGACTTCAGGTTCTCGGCGAACACCGTGCGCTGGTCGGCCACGCCGTCGCCATCGGCATCGCGCAGCAGCGTGATGCGGTTGGCGCTGGGCACGCCGGCGCCGGCCTTGGCCATCACCTTCTTCATCACCCAGCCCTTGAGGCCGCCACTCTTGTCCTCGGGCTTGGGCGGGGCATTGGTCTCGGCCACCAGCACGTCGCCATTGGGCAGCACGTACAGCCAGCGCGGGTGGTCCAGACCTTCGGCAAAGCGCGTCACGCGCGTGCCTGGCGCGGCCGTGGGCGCGGCACCGGCGGGCCAGGCGCTGGCTTCCGCGACGTTCACCGTGGGAATCAAGCGTTGGGTGGGCGGCGGCAGCTGGGGGTTGGGGCCGATGCCGTCCTGCAGGCGCAGTTGGGCGGTGTCGCCGCAGCCGGCAAGGGCCATCGCGGTGGCCACGGCGGCCACCGCCAGCAGGGCGGGCAGCGGGCGGGCTGCCAGGGTGGATCGGACCATCTTTGCTTCTCCGGTGGGGGTGCTTGTTGCACTTCGCGGCAACAGCCGTACCCGCGTGTCAGACAACATGCCGGCCGGGGGTGGGATGTGGGCGCAAACCGAAGCCGAACACTTTTCGGGCAGACGCCGCCAGCGTAGCCTTGCAGGCATTGTCCGGCGCTGATGGACCGGACCCCAGGAGTCTTGCGATGTCTGCTGTGCACCCGACCTTCCGACGGCCTGCCCCGCGGCCCCACCCGGGCGCCCATGCCCACACCCGTGCGCAGGCCCAGCGCCTGCATCGACCGCTGCAACCGGGCCTCTTTCCGGCGGCGGAAGACGACGAGCTGATCGGCGCCGCGCCATGGCTGACGGTGTATGAAGACGAAGACGAAGAAGGCGGCCTGGACGAGCTGCTGATGGAATCGGTGCCGGCCACCCAGCGCCGCGAGGCGGGTGTCTGACATCGGGCGCTTGAAGGCCAGGCGCTTACCATTTGGGGCATGAGCCTGCCGAACCTGCCCGACACCCCGACCGACACCGACGAAGACCAGCCCATCCACGAAGCGCGCCTGTGGCGCGACAACGGCTGGACGGCCCGTGTCATCAAGAACGAAGACGACGACGGCTGGGCGGTGGCGATGATCAAGGACGGCGAACCAGAGCCTGCGCTGGTCGGCCCGTGGACCATGGGCCGCGACAAGAAGAACCCCAAGCCGCTGGACACCGCCGCCTTCAACACGCTGGTGAAAACCGCCAGCGAGGTGCTGCGCCGGCATGAGCAGCAGCTGCATGCGCTGCTGCACCAGCAGCTCACCGTCAACCGCCCGCAGGGCCCGGTGAGTGTGACGCTGGACATCGTGCCCGACGAGGACGACCCCCACGGCCTGCTGGCCGCCGCTGACGCAGATGGCGAGCCGCTGGCCCAGGTGCGGGTGTCGCCCGGCTTCAAGCTCAACCGCGCCAGCGCCACCGCCTGGATCGAAAGCGGCTACGCCAAGCCGCGCTGAGCCTCAGATATCCCCCAGCTCCTGCGCGGTGAGCCACAGCCGCAGGTCGAACTCCAGCTGGTGGTAGGCCGGCTCCATGTGGGTGCACAGGGCGTAGAAGGCCTTGTCGTGCTCGCGCTCCTTCAGGTGCGCCAGCTCGTGCACCACGATCATGCGCAGGAAGGGCGCCGGCGCTTCCTTGAACAGGCTGGCCACGCGGATCTCGCGCTTGGCCTTGAGCTTGTTGCCCTGCACCCGCGACACGGTGGTGTGCGTGCCCAGCGCATGCTGGATGACCTTGAGCTTGTTGTCGTAGGCCACCTTGCTCAGCGGCGCGGCATTGCGCAGGTACTGGCTGCGCAGCTCGGTCACGTAGTCGTACAACGCGCGGTCGGTGCGCACCTCGTGCGCATCGGGGTAGCGGCGGGCCAGGCTGCTGCCCAGCTCGCCGGCATCGATGGCCTGCTGCACCTGCGCCAGCAGGGTGGGTGGGTAGCCGGCGAGGTATTTGAGCGCGGTCATCGAACGGAAGCTGGCCTCAGGCGATGGTGGCCACGGTGTCGAACGGCAGGCGCGGACCCCGCGGGTGGTTGCCCGAGGCGTCGCCGTAGCCCAGGTTGATCAGGAAGTTCACCTTGTAGCGGCCATCGGGAAAGAAGGCCGCATTGACCTTGGCGGGGTCGAAGCCGCTCATCGGGCCGCAGTCCAGCCCCAGCTGGCGCGCCGCCACGATGAGGTAGGCGCCCTGCAGCGCGCTGTTGCGCTGGGCGGTGGCTTCGGCCAGGCCGGCATTGCCTTCGAACATCGGCTTGGCATCCATCACCGGGAACTGCTCGGGCAGGTGGTCGAAGAAGCGCGTGTCCATGGCCACGATCACCGTCACCGGCGCGGCGTTGGTCTTGGCCACGTTGCCGGGCGACAGCGCGGCGGCCAGCCTGGCCTTGGCCTCGGCGCTGCGCACGAACACGTAGCGCGCCGGCTGGCAGTTCATCGACGTCGGGCCCCACTTGGCCAGGTCGTACAGCTGGCGCAGGGTGTCGTCGCTCACCGGCTGGTTGGTGAACTTGTGGAAGGTGCGGGCGTTCAGAAAGGTCTGTTCGAGCGCAGCGGTGGGCAGGGCTTGGGTCATGGCTGAGGTGTAACAAGGCCGGGGGCCGGGAAGGGCAGTGTCGCCAAGCGCGCCCTGCCGATCAAGCCGTTGCGGCTGGCGGCCGGGCGATCAGCGGCCCCAGGCCAGCGTCAGGTTGTGGGCCGGCATGTCGAAGCGGCGCAGCAGCCGCAGGCCGTGGCGCGCGGCCTCGGCCTGCACGTCGGCCAGCTGCCGCACGCCCCAGGCCGGGTCGCGGCGTTGCAGGTCGGCATCGAACGCCAGGTTGCCGGGCGAGGGCGGCTCGCCCTCGACGAAGTAGGGGCCGTAAGTGATCAGCTGGCTGCCGGGCGCCAGGTGGGCGCCCGCCTCGCGCATCAAGGCCACGCAGGCGGCCCAGGGCGCGATGTGGATCATGTTGGCGCAGAAGAGGGCGTCCACCTGCGCCGGCACTCCGGGCCAGCCGGGGCTGGTCACGTCCAGCAGCAGCGGCGGGCGCACGTTGGCGAGGCCCGCACACCAGGCGGCGGTGGAGCGCAGGCATTCGGGTTGCGGGTCGGTGGGCTGCCATTGCCAGCCGGGCAGCGCGGGCGCGAAGTGCGCCGCATGCTGGCCGGTGCCGCAGGCGATTTCCAGCGCCAGGCCTTGCGGCGGCAGCAGCTGAAGCAGCACGTCGAGCAGCGGCCCGCGGTTGCGTTCGCAGGCGGGACTGGTCATTCGGGGGTCGGTGGTGTCCATTCTCAAAAACCCATGCGTTGCTGGCGCGCCGCTTCTTCGTCGCGCGCGTCGTCGATCTCGCGCATCAAACCCCCGCAGATCCACCGTGCCCTGCACAGGCTCGAAGCGGCCGCTCAGCGGTGTGTCCGCGGTGAGCAGCCCACGCTCGTACAGCGACCACATCTCGGGGCCGTATTCGGTGGCGCGCAGCTCGGGTGCAAACCGACCGAAGAAGTGCCGCAGGTTGCCCACGTCGCGCAGCAGCATGCGGGGCGCGTGGCGGTTGCCAGCCGCGTCCACGGCCTGGGGCAGGTCGATGATCACCGGGCCGTCGGCCGCCAGCAGGATGTTGAATTCCGACAGGTCGCCATGCACCACGCTAGCACACAGCATGCGCACCGCCTGCTGCACCAGCGCGGCATGGTGGCGGCGCGCGTCCTCGGGCGTGAACACCACGTCGTTCAGCCGCGGCGCGGCATCACCCTCGGCATCGGCCACCAGCTCCATCAGCAGCACGCCGTCGTGGAAGTTGTAGGGCACCGGCACCCGCACGCCGGCGGCGGCCAGGCGGTACAGCGCATCGACCTCGGCGCTTTGCCAGGCTTCTTCCTGGGCCTGGCGGCCATAGCGGCTGCCCTTGGCCATCGCGCGGGCCTGGCGGCTGTTCTTGACCTTGCGGTTCTCGGTGTAGTCCACCGCCTGCCGGAAGCTGCGCTGTGTGGCCGCCTTGTAGACCTTGGCGCAACGGGTGTCCTCGCCCACGCGCACCACGTAGACGGTGGCTTCCTTGCCGCTCATCAGCTGCCGCACCACGCTGTCGATCAGGCCTTCGTCGATCAGCGGCTGCAGCCGCGCGGGTGCTTTCATCGGCCGTGGCGCTGGCGGCGCTGCTGGGCCAGCGGCCGCTTGCCCTTGAGCTGCCGCTCGATGCCGTCGTTGAGCTGGCTGCGCAGCTCCACCACGTCGTCTACATGGCCGTACACGCCCGGAAAGCGCAGGTCCAGCCACAGCCACAGCGTGCAGCTGCGCAGCGCCTGCTCCATGCGGTCGAGCCGGCTGTGGCCGTCCACTTCTTCCAGGAACCAGGGCTTGCCGGCCGTGCCGCCCACCGCATGGTTGTGCGCCCAATCCAGGTACAGCTGCACCTGCGAAGGCGTGCGGCTGTCCACCGGCGCCTGGGCGTAGATGAAGCGTTCCTTGAGTGTGAGCTGGCGGGCATGCTGGTCGAGCTGCTCGGCCAGCTCCAGCATCTGTTCCAGCTCGGCCACCGCGAAGTGGGCATCGTCCAGCTTCAGCTGCTCCATGAACACGCCCAGCACCTCGCGCAGGCCGGTCTTGTTCAGCCGGCTCGAGATGGTGTCCACGTGCCAGCCGTTGGGCGCCACCGGTGCCTTGAAGTCGCGCGGCGCGGTGGGCGTGCGTGGCAGCAGCTCCTTGAGCGTGCGCGCGGCGCCGGCTTCGGCTTCCTTCAGCACGCCGCAAAAGCCTTCTTCATGGATGCCGTAGCGGCCGGCGCGGCCGGCGATCTGGTGCACTTCCGATTCGGTCAGCGTGCGGTCGCCCTGGCCGTCGAACTTGGTCATGGTGGAAAACAGCACGCGGCGGATCGGCAGGTTCAGGCCCATGCCGATGGCGTCGGTGGCCACCAGGATGTGCGATTCGCCCTGTGCAAAGCGCTCGGCCTCGCGGCGGCGCACCTCGGGCGGCAGCGCACCGTAGATCACGCTCACCGGGTGGCCGTTGGCCGCGATCTGGTCGCGCAGCAGCAGCACCTCGCGGCGGCTGAAGGCCACCACCGCATCGCCCAGCTTCAGCGCCGGCAGCGGCACCGGCTGCGGCAGCAGTTGCACATGCTGCTTGCGCTCGAACTCGCGCACCTCGCAACGCTCGCCGCACAGGCCCAGCAGGTTCTCGATCGCGGGCACGGCATAGGCCGAGCAGATGATGATCACCTCGCTGGCCGGCACCGCGACGATGGCCTGGGTCCAGGCCCAGCCGCGGGCGCTGTCGAAGATCATCTGCGCCTCGTCGATCACCGCCACGTCGATGGGCTGGCGGGTGTTCACCATCTCGATGGTGCTGGAGACGGCGCGGGCGCCGGGCGTGGCCACGTTCTCTTCGCCGGTCAGCAGCGAGCAGGGCACGCCGCGGGCCACCAGGCGGTCGCGGCCTTCCAGCGCCAGCAGCCGCAGCGGCGCCAGGTAGGCGCCGTCGGTGGCCTGGGCCAGGCGCTCGAAGGCGGCGTGCGTCTTGCCGCTGTTGGGCGGGCCCACGTACAGCGTGACCTTGCGCTGCAGCCGGCGCGCGATGTCGAAGGTGTCGGGGTAGCCCTGGAAGGCCAGCTCGGTGTTCAGGCCTTCCAGCGTGTCCAGCTCGGCCGACTGGTGCTCCCAGCGTTCCTGCGCGCGGCTGAAGGCGGTTTTCAGCTCGGCCACCGGCTGCGGCGTGGCGCCTTCGGCCTGCAGCCGCGGCAGCAAGGAATCGAGGTGCCGCGGGCTCAGCTGCCGGCTGCGTTCCACCAAGCCTTGCAGGTGGGCCATCAGCTCGGGCGCCTGCGGGTGCTGCGGGGCCGGGCCCAGCGCAGCCAGCAGCGCATCCTTGTCGCCGCTGCGGTAGAAGGCCCACACCGCCTCGTCGGCCACCGGAATGCGGAACAGCACCGGCACCGCCCAGGGCGTCTGCGGCTCGGGCTGGGGCAGGCGCAGCGTGTGGCGGATCAGGCGGGTCCACTCGCCGGCGCGGCGGGCCACGCCCAGGCTGTCGAGCACGGCGCCGCGTTCCACCATCAGCGGCCGGATGTCGGGCCCGGTGCCCACGGCCTGCAGGTGGGCCAGCGCCGCGTCCATGTGTGCGGGGTGTATCCAGCGGCTGGGCCGGGCGCCGGCAGCGGGCTTGGCCAGCAGCACATAGCCCAGCTTGTCCAGGTGCTGCTCGAAGCCGGGGCTGCGCTCTTCCAGGAAATCGGCCGGCTTGACCACCTGCGGCAGCGCATAGGCGTGGTGGCGGATGGCGGCAAACTCGGCCTTGCCGATGTGGGGTGGCAGCCGGCGCGCGTGCTTCGGGTTCGGCAGGTTGGGCAGCTGCGACTCGGGCGCGGGGCGCTCGGCCACCGGCGCCAGATCAGGCGTGGGAACGGAGGGATTCGACATCAGTGGGCATTCAGACAGGCCCCGAGTGTCTCAGGCGCGGGCCCACCGATAATCGCGCATGAACGCAATACCTTCTCCGGCCACCGATTTCTCCAGCCTGCCGCTGCCGCCGCAGGCGATCGAGAACCTGCAGCGCCTGGGCTACACGGCGATGACGCCGATCCAGGCGGCCACGCTGCCGCTGGCCCTGGCCGGCCATGACCTGATCGCCCAGGCCAAGACCGGCAGCGGCAAGACCGCCGCTTTTGCGCTGGCGCTGCTGGCCAACCTGAACACCCGGCGCTTTGCGGTGCAGGCCCTGGTGTTGTGCCCCACCCGCGAGCTGGCCGAGCAGGTGACGCAGGAAGTGCGCCGCCTGGCGCGCGCCGAAGACCACATCAAGGTGCTGACGCTGTGCGGCGGCAGCACCATGCGGCCGCAGCTGGCCAGCCTGGAGCACGGCGCCCACATCGTGGTGGGCACGCCCGGCCGCATCATGGACCACCTGGAACGCGGCAGCCTGGACCTGGAAGCGCTCAACACCCTGGTGCTGGACGAAGCCGACCGCATGCTGGACATGGGCTTCTTCGACGACATTGCCAAGGTGGCCCAGCACTGCCCGGCCAAGCGGCAGACGCTGCTGTTCTCGGCCACTTACCCCGAAGGCATTGCCAAGCTCAGCGCGCGCTTTCTGCGCGAGCCCAAGGAGGTGAAGCTGGCCGCCGCCCCGGCGCCGACGCAGATCCGCCAGCGCTTCATCGAGGTGACGGACGCGCAGCGGCTGCATGCGGTGGGCCAGGTGCTGCGGCACTACCGGCCGGTGAGCACGCTGGCCTTCTGCAACACCAAGCAGCAGTGCCGCGACCTGGTGCAGGTGCTGCGGGCCGAAGGCTTTTCGGCGCTGGAGCTGCACGGCGACCTGGAGCAGCGCGACCGCGACCAGGTGTTCGTGCGCTTTGCCAACCGCAGCTGCAGCGTGCTGGTGGCCACCGACATCGCCGCCCGCGGGCTGGACGTGCAGCAGCTGGAAGCGGTGATCAACGTCGACGTGTCGCCCGACGTGGACACGCACATCCACCGCATCGGCCGCACCGGCCGCGCCGATGCCGAGGGCTGGGCCTTCAGCCTGGCCAGCCTGGACGAGATGGGCCGCGTGGGCCAGATCGAGGCGGCGATGAAGCTGACCAGCGAATGGCAGAAGCTGGACGCGCTGACCGACAGCCAGCCCGGCCAGCCGCTGCGCCCGCCGATGGCCACGCTGCAGATCATGGGTGGCCGCAAGGAAAAGATCCGCGCCGGCGACGTGCTGGGCGCGCTGACCAAGGACCTGGGCTACGCGGGCAGCCAGGTGGGCAAGATCAGCATCAACGAGTTTTCCACCTACGTGGCGGTGCGGGCCGACATCGCCGCCAAGGCCTGCCAGCGGCTGGCCGCGGGCAAGGTCAAGGGCAAGAGCGTGAAGGTGCGGTTGATGGAGGACTGACGCCGCGCGCGTGGCCGCTCACAGCGCGCTGAGCAGCGCCTCGGGCACCTGGCTGCGCAGCAGCCAGGCTTCCAGCCCCTGCGCCGGCACCGGCCTGGACACCAGGTAGCCCTGCACCACCGGGCAGCCCTGGTCGGCCACGAAGCGGCGCTGGGCTTCGGTTTCCACGCCTTCGGCCACCACGGTCAGGCCCAGCGTGTGGCCGATGCGCAGCACCGAGACGGTGAGCGCCCGCGCCATTTCGTCATGCTCGATGTCCTGCACGAAGCTGCGGTCGAGCTTGAGTTCGCCGATGGGCAGCCGGTGCAGGTGGCTGAGGCTGGAGTAGCCGGTGCCGAAGTCGTCCAGCGAGATCTTCACGCCCAGCGCATGCACCGCCTTGACGGTGGCCAGCACCACCGGGTCGGGGTTGAGCATCACGCTTTCGGTCATTTCCACCGCCAGGTCGCCGCTGTGCAGGCCATGCCGCTGCAGCAGCCCGGCAATGAAGCCGGGCAGCCCCGGATCGAGGAAGTTGCTGGCCGACAGGTTCACCGCCACATGCGGCACCGCCACGCCGCGGGCGCGCCAGTCGGCCATCTGGCGGCAGGCTTCGGCCAGCACCCAGTGCGCCAGCGCGTGGATGAGGCCGCAGTCCTCGGCCAGCGCCACGAAGCGCAGCGGCGGTACCGCGCCCAGCCGCGGGTGCTGCCAGCGCAGCAGCGCTTCCACGCCATGCAGCTGGCCGCCCTGGCTGTTGACCTTGGGCTGGTAGTGCAGCGCCAGGCCGCCGGCTTCGCCCAGGGCTTCGCGCAGGTCGGCTTCCAGCATGGCGCGTTCCTGCGCCTCGCGGTTCATCTCGGCGCTGAAGAAGCGGTAGCTGCCGCGCTCATGCGTCTTGGCCTGGTACATCGCCATGTCGGCATGGCGGATCAGGGTGTCGATGTCGGTGCCGTCCTGCGGATACAGCGCCACGCCGACGCTGGCGCGCGGGTGCAGCGTCACGCCATGGGCCGACAGCGGCTGGGCCACGGCCGCCACCAGCCGCTGCACGGCGGCCAGCGCATGGCTGCCGCCGCAGTCGGGCAGCACCGCCAGGAACTCGTCGCCCGACAGCCGGCCGACGATGTCCTCGGCCCGGGCCACGCTGCGCAGCCGCTGCGCCAGCGCGGTGAGCAGCCGGTCGCCCACCAGGTGGCCGTGGGTGTCGTTCACCTGCTTGAAGCGGTCGAGGTCGACGAACAGCACCGCCACCGGCCGTCCGCTGCGCTGCGCATCGGTCAGCGCGCGCTCGGTGCGGGCGCGCAGCAGGGCGCGGTTGGGCAGACCGGTCAGGGTGTCGTAGAAGGCCAGCTGGTGGATGTGGCTCTTGGACTTCTCGCGCTCCAGGATCAGCATGCACAGGTGCAGGCTCACGTCCACCAGCCGCTGGTGCAGCGCGCTGGGTTCGCGCGGCTCGCGGTAGTAAAAGGCGAAGGTGCCCAGCACCTGGCCGTCGCTGCCGCGGATGGGGCTGGACCAGCAGGCGCGCAGGCCCAGCGGCAGTGCCAGGTCCTTGAAGGGCGCCCACAGCGGGTCGGTGGCGATGTCGCTCACCATCACCGGGGTGTTGCGCCAGGCCGCGGTGCCGCAGGAGCCCACGGCCGGCCCGATGGCCAGGCCGTCGATCTGCTGGCAATAGCCGGGTGGCAGGCTGGGGCCGGCCAGCGTGCGCAGCCGTCCTTCGTCGTCCACCTGCAGGAGGGAGGCGATGACCTCGGGCGCGATGCGCTCGACCTCGCGGCACAGCAGCAGCATCAGCTCGGGCAGGGCGGTTTCGCGCGCCATCGCGTCCAGCACGCGGAACTGCAGCACCTCGTGCAGCTTGGTGTGGGTGATGTCGGTCAGCACGCTGACGTAGTTGCGCACCAGGCCGTGCGCGTCGTGCACCGGGTTCACGGCGGTGGACACCCACAGCGGCCGGCGGTCCTTGGTGTAGGCCAGCAGTTCGGTGGTGATGCCTTGTTCGCCCCGGTCTTCGGTACTGGTCAGGGCCTGCAAGGTGGCCGGGTCGGTGTGGGGGCCGGTGATCAGGTCGCTGGGGTGGTGGCCCACCATCTCGGCCAGGGTGTAGCCGAACATGCGCTGGCAGCCGGCATTGGCGAACACCACGCGCCGGTCGGCGCCGGTGACGATGACGGCAATGTCGCTTTCATCCACCGCGGTGGACAGCAGGCGCTGGCGGGCCAGCAATTCATGCTGCTGCGTGGTGTCGCGCACGAAGGCGCAGTACAGGTCGCGGCCTTCGTGCTGGATGTGCGAGATCGACATCACCGCCTGGCCCAGGCTGCCGTCGGCGCGTTCGATGGGCACTTCCACCTCGCGGCCCACGATGCGGGCCTGGCCGGTGCTGCGGTGCCGCTGCACGCCGGCATCGTGGCTGGCCCGCTGGGCCGCGGGCATCAGCATGCGCACGTTGCTGCCCAGCACCGCTTCACGCGGGTAGCCCCACAGCCGCTCGGCGGCGGCGTTGAACACCAGCACGTCGTTGTGCTCGTCGATCACCACCACGCCGTCGATCGCCTGTTCCAGTGTCTGCGCCAGCAGTGCATGGGCCTGCGCTGGCGGCAAGGCGATGCCTGGGCAGGGATGACGAAGGGGTTGCGACACGGAAGACGACCTCGGGGCAGGCGCACCAGCCGGAACTGGCTGCCGGAATCTGCCTTTCTTTTCGGATGCCGCGCCGGGGTCTTGAGGTCTACTGCGCCGGCCCCAGCAAGTCTTCGCCAGCGTCCACCCTGCCATGCCCCTCCCGACGACCTTCAAGCGCCGCGCCGAGGCCGGCATGCTGGCCGCAGCGCTGGGCCTGTGCCTGGGCGCCCACGCCGCCCCCGTTCAAGTGAGCGTCACCGATGCCGCCGGCAAGCCGCTGGCGGACGCCGCGGTGTACGTGCTGCTCAAGGGCCAGCCGCAGGCGGCCACCGGCGCCACCGCCGAGATCGCCCAGCGCGAGCGCCAGTTCGTGCCCAGCGTCACGGTGGTGCAGACCGGCACCTCGGTGAGCTTTCCCAACTTCGACACGGTGCGCCACCACGTCTATTCGTTCTCGCCGATCCGCAGCTTCGAGCTGAAGCTGTATGCCGGCACGCCCGCCAAGCCGGTGGTGTTCGACAAACCCGGCACCGCCGCGCTGGGCTGCAACGTGCACGACCAGATGAGCGCCTGGGTGCACGTGGTGGACACGCCCCTGTTCGGCAAGACCGATGCGCGCGGCGAAGCCACGCTGGACGTGCCCGCCGGCCAGCATCTGCTGCGCGCCTGGCACTTCAGCCAGGGCGAGACCGGCCTGCCGGCCGAAACCGCCTTGACCGTGGCCACCGGCGCGCAGCGCGCCGTGCTGCGGCTGAAGGCCGGCGGCTGACGGGCCATGCCTTCGCGCCACACGCTGTTGCCGCCGGCCGGATCGCCGGCGCACCGCAGCCAGCGCAAGCGGCTGCTGGCGCGCCTGTGGCGGCCCTTCTCGCGCCGGCTGCAGTGGCGCATCGTGGGCCTTTTCGTCGGGCTGCTGGTGCTGGTGCAGGCGGCCAGCTTCCTGGCCATCCGCCGCGACCTGGAAGCCAATGCCCGCCACACCATCGCCCAGGAGCTGGCCACCGGCGACAAGGTGCTGCGCCGCCTGCTGGCGGCCAATGCGCAGAACCTGGCCGATGCCTCCAAGGTGCTGGCGGCCGACTTCGGCTTTCGGGCGGCGGTGGCCAGCGGCGACCGTGCCACCGTGGCCGATGCGCTGGACAACCACGGCGCGCGCATCGGCGCCGAGCTGGCCTTCTACGCCGACCTGCGCGGCCAGCTGGTGGCCACCAGCACCGGCCAGCCCGATGCGGCGCTGCAGGCGCTGGCCATGCTGCCCCGCCAGGGCGCGGCCACGGCCGAGGCCAGCACCGTCGCGGTGTTCGAGGGCCGGCCCTTCCAGATCGTGACGGTGGCAGTGCGCGCACCGCAGCCCATCGGCCAGGTGTCGATGGGCTTTCCGCTGGGCGCGGCGCTGCTGCGCGACGTGGAGCAGATCGCCGGGCTGCGTGCGGTGCTGGCGGTGCGCTTTGCCGACGGCGCCTGGCAGGTGCAGCCCACCGACGCCAGCCGCGAGGCAGCCGAGCAGGCCGACCGCCTGTCGGCCCAGTTGCGCCAGCTCGCCGCGGGCCCAGCGGCGGCCGACGCCACCGTGAACCTGGACGGCGAGTGGTACGCCACCCGTGTGGTGATGCTGGGCCGCTCGCCAGGCACCGAGGCGGCGGCCCTGCTGCTGCAATCGGTGGACGAGGCGGTGGCGCCGTTCCGGCGGCTGCAGCTCATCCTGCTGGCCATCAGCGCCGCGGGGCTGGGCGTGTTCTTCGTGGGCAGCATCGTCACCGCCCGCAACATCACGCGGCCGATCCAGGCCTTGTCGCGCAGCGCTGAACGGCTGGGGGCCGGCGACTACGCCACGCCGGTGGTGGTGCAGGCGCGCGACGAGGTGCGCGACCTGGCCCGCTCCTTCGAGGCGATGCGCCGGGGCATGCAGCAGCGCGAGGCGCAGGTGCGCCGCCTGGCCTACTGGGACACGTTGACCGGCCTGCCCAACCGCGCGCAGTTCCATGACGTGCTGAGCCACCAGCTGGCGCAGGGGCGGGCGATGTCGGTGCTGATGCTGGACCTGGACCGCTTCAAGCATGTGAACGACGTGCTGGGCCATGCCTTCGGCGACCGGCTGCTGCGCCAGATCGCCGCCCGCCTGGGCGCCAGCGGCCTGCGCGAGCAGGACCTGGTGGCCCGCCTGGGCGGCGACGAATTCGCGGTGATGCTGCCCGGCGCCGATGCCGACGTGGCGGTGGACGTGGCCATGCGCCTGCGCCGCCGGCTGGAAGAGCCGCTGACGCTGGACGACCACACCATCGACGTCAGCGCCGGCATCGGCATCGCCGCGCATCCCGCGCATGGGCAGACCGCCGATGCGTTGCTGGTGCGCGCCGAGATGGCGATGTACGCGGCCAAGTCGCAGCCCTCGCACGAGGTGGGCGTGGTGACCTACAGCCCGCAGATCGATTCGTCGAGCGAAGCTTCGCTGTCGCTGCTGACCGAGCTGCGCGCCGCGGTGGCCCAGGACCAGCTGCGGCTGTACCTGCAGCCCAAGATCGCGATGGCCAGCGGCGAGGTGGTGGGCGCCGAGGCGCTGGTGCGCTGGCAGCATCCGCAGCGCGGCATGATCCCGCCGATGCAGTTCATCCCGTTCGCGGAGCAGACCGGCTTCATCCGCGAGCTGACGGGCTGGATGATCGAGCGCTGCTCGATGCGTTATGCCGAGCTGCAGCGCCAGGGCGTGGCGCTGAAGTTCGCGATCAACCTCAGCACCCGCGACCTGCTGGACCAGCACCTGCCGGCCAAGATGGAGCGCCTGTTCGCGCGTGGTGGCGTGCAGCCTCAGGCGCTGTGCCTGGAGATCACCGAAAGCGCCATCATGGACGATCCCGAGCGCGCGCTGCAGACGCTGCAGCGGCTGCACGCGATGGGGCTGCGGCTGTCGATCGACGACTTCGGCACCGGCTACTCGTCGCTGGCCTACCTCAAGCGGCTGCCGCTGCATGAGCTGAAGATTGACCGCAGCTTCGTGATGGCGATGGAGACCGACCGCGCCGACCTGAAGATCGTGCGCTCGACCATCGACCTGGCCCACAACCTGGGCCTGACGGTGTGCGCCGAGGGCGTGGAAAACGCCCAGACCTGGGCCCTGCTCAAGGCCCTGCACTGCGATGAAGCCCAGGGCTACCTGATGGGCAAGCCCATGCCCGAAGCCGACTTCGCCGACTGGCTGCTGGGCTGGAGCGCGCCGCAGGCGCGGCTGCGCACGGAGTTCACGCCGTTTGTGTGACCGGGCGGATGCCCGCCGCAGCGTCGTTCCCTTCTTGTCTGGCTAGCATGTCAGGCAACAAGGAACCCGCATGACCCCGACCCCTTCCCCCGACGTCATCGTCATCGGCCTCGGCGCGTTTGGCAGCGCCGTGGCCTGCCAGCTGGCGGCGCGTGGCGCCCGTGTCCTCGGCATCGACCGGCATGCCCCGCCGCACGACCGGGGGTCCAGCCATGGCGCCACGCGCATCACGCGGCTGGCGGTGGGGGAGGGCGCGCAGTACGTGCCGCTGGTGCAGCGCTCTCATGCGCTGTGGCGCCTGCTGGAGGCCGAGTGCGGTGAGCCGCTGTACACCGCCACCGGCGAGCTGGTGATGGGGCCGTCGAAGGGGCCGGTGCAGCACCATGGCAAGCCAGACTTCGTGCGCCGGACCATCGCGGTGGCGCAGCAGCACGGCATCGCGCACGAGGTGCTGCACGCGCCCGAGGTGATGGCTCGGTTTCCGCAGTTCATGCTGCGCGGCGACGAGCTGGCCTACTACGAGCCTGCCGCCGGCGTGCTGCGGCCTGAGCGCTGCATCGCTGCGCAACTGGCCGTTGCCCGCCGCCACGGCGCCCGGCTGCAGCTGAACGAAGCGGTGCTGTCCATCGATGGCAAGCCCACCGGCGTCACGGTGCGCACCGACCGCGGCACTTATGCGGCCGCGCGGGCCGTGATCACCGCGGGGCCATGGCTGCCGGGGCTCGTGGGCGGTGCCTACGCACGGCAACTGCGGGTGATGCGCCAGGTGCTGCACTGGTTCCGGCCCACCGAGCCCGCGCTGTATGCGCCTGAGCGCAGCCCCGTCTTCATCTGGATGCACGGCCGCAGCGACGAGGACTACTTCTACGGCTTTCCGATGATCGACGGCCATGGCGGCGTGAAGGTGGCCACCGAGCAGTACGCCGACACCACCACGCCCGGGTCGATGGACCGGCAGGTGTCGGCTGGCGAACAGGCCCGCATGTTCGAGGCGCATGTGGCCGGCCGCCTGCGCTCGGTCACGCCCGAGGCGGTGCATACAGCCGCCTGCCTCTACACCGTCAGCAGCGATTCGGGCTTCATCGTCGATGCGCATCCCACGCAGCCCCACGTCACCGTGGTGTCGGCCTGCTCGGGCCACGGCTTCAAGCATTCGGCCGGGCTGGGCGAAGCGCTGGCCCAGCAGCTGATGGGGCAGGCCGGCGGCGTGGACCTGGGCGCGTTCAGCCTGGCGCGCTTCGGCCGCTGACCGGCACCTCGCCGCGCCGCGGCCACGGGTCCACGTGGGTCATCACCCGCAGCACGCTGTGGCGGGCCAGCACCGCGTCGCGGGCGGCCAGCGCGATGTCGTGGCCTTGCTCCACGGTCAGGCTGCGGTCCACTTCCAGGTGCATGTCCACCACCAGCAGGTCGCCCATCTTGCGGGTGCGCAGGTCGTGCACCGCGTGCACGCCGGGCGTGGCCGCAGCGGTGCGGTGGATGGCTTCGACTTCTTCGGCGCTGGCGCCGCGGTCCATCAGGTCGGACAGCGCATTCCAGCCGAAGGTCCAGCCCATGCGCGCGATGAGAAAGCCCACGATGGCCGCGGCGATCGGGTCCAGCAGCGGAAAACCCAGCAGGTTGCCCCCGATGCCCAGGCCGACCACCAGCGACGAAGCGGCGTCCGACCGCGCATGCCAGGCATTGC
This sequence comes from uncultured Aquincola sp., assembly GCF_964001545.1. NCBI lineage: Bacteria > Pseudomonadati > Pseudomonadota > Betaproteobacteria > Burkholderiales > Sphaerotilaceae > Aquincola > uncultured Aquincola sp. The sequence goes on along the minus strand of NZ_CAXFDV010000189.1, from coordinate 1,037 downwards.
TCACCAGCAGGCTGGAGCGCACCCGCTTGGCCACGGCCAGCATGTAGCGGAAGAGGCCCTCCTTGCACACCAGGGTGATGCAGGCCACCCCCAGTGCGGCCGCATGCACCTGGGCAATCTCCGAGGGCGCTTCCAGCTTGCGCAGCGCCGACCACAGCATGCCCACGCCCACCGCCAGCAGCAGCGCCCCCAGCGCCAGCGAGCCGGCGTTCTCGAAGCGGGCATGGCCATAAGGGTGGTCGTCGTCGGCCGCCTTGCGGCTGTGCTTGCCGGCCAGCAGCACCACGAAGTCGCTCACCAGGTCGGACAGCGAATGCATCGCATCGGCCACGAGTGCCTGCGAATGGGCCCACAGGCCCACCGCCAGCTGCACCACGATCAGCACCGCATTGACGACGATGCTGACCCAGGTGCTGCGCACCGCGGCCCGTGTTCGCTCGTCGGCGCTGTGGGCGCTGTCCTCCGGGTCGTCGCCGAACACGGCGGCGGGCAGCTCGGCCTGCGCGGCGGTGTCCAGGCGGGGGTCTTCGGACGGGGAGGTGGTCATGGTGGCAGGGCCGACGGCCATCGCAGCAGGGGCGGCGGCCACATCAAGAAGGCGACAACGGGCCACAGCTTAGTCCGCACGCATGAAGCCAGGCTGAGCACGGCCGGCAGCCCCTGCGCTTTGCCAGAATCCGGGCCGCCCTGGTCTTTCGCGGCGCCCGGTGCGCCGGCCCTTCCATGACCCCACGCTTCCCATCCCCGTCGAACGCCGGCCGTCGTCGGCACCTGCTGCAACTGGGCGCTGCCGGCCTGCTGGGCGCCGCCGGCCTGCCGCTGGCCATCGCCCGCAGCGAAGCCTCTCCCCGCGCCGTGGCCCCCCGCGGCCCGCTGGCCGCCGATGAGCTGAACAACATCGCCGTGTTCAAGGCCGCCTCGCCCTCGGTGGTCAACATCACCGCACTGGGCGTGGAGCGCGATTTCTTCAGCACCCGCGTCACCCAGGTGCCGCGTGGCACCGGCACCGGCTTCGTGTGGGACGAAGCCGGCCACAT
>NZ_CAXFDV010000188.1:0-1739 GCF_964001545.1 uncultured Aquincola sp. | reverse complement strand
TCTTCGACGAATGAGCGCTCGGCCATCGCCAGTACCTCCGGTGGGTCGGCACACCCGTCGTGCCGTTGCAGCCACTGTCGGCGCTGATCGTTTAGAGGTCAATCAATGAAGAGTCATGGAAACGTGATGCCTGCAGGATGTGGACAGGCCTTGCAGAAAGTGGACAGCAGGGCGCGGCGGGGCTCGCGGAAGAGGCTGTTTACCTGCAGAAAACTGCTTCAGTTGTGCATGTTTTCGGGCGCGCTTTGACGGTGCGCATGCACCGTGGCGGCGCAGCCGGCTAGGGAAATCACCGGCGCCGGGTGCACGTTTTAGTTCTAAAGTGCTTTAGCGCTTTGGCACTGCTTTTGCGTCATTGCCGTCGGCGCCGGTGGCCTTGCACCGGCATGTCGCTACCGCCTGTCGCCAGGATGTCCCATGCTGATGCCCACATCCCACTCCCAGCCCGCCGGTCTGCCGCGTGCCATGCTCGGCATGCCCTCGCGCCAGTTGTTCGCCTCCCGCGATCTGCAGGAAACCTGCTCGCAGATCTCACGGGTGATGAAGCCGCATGCGCTGCAGGTGGTGGGTCCGCGCCAGCGGCTCGATGCGCGCATGCACCACCTCGCCTTCGGTGACGTGAGCCTGAGCCGCCTGAGCCACGGCGCCGAAGTGCGCATCGAGCCCGGCGAGCTGTCCGACTTCTTCCTGGTGATGATGCCGCTGCACGGCCATGCGCAGGTGCGCTGCGGCACCGAGGCGGTCGATTCCACGCCCGACGTGGCCTCCGTCATCAGCGCCCACCTGGGCACCACCATGCACTGGAGCGCCGATTGCGACCAGCTGATGGTGCGCATCGCCCGGCCCTTCCTGGAACGCATGCTCACCGCCCAGCTGGGCCGCGAGCCCGATGCGCCGCTGCAGTTCACGCTGGGCTTTCGCTGGCGCGACCATGCGGCCTGGCACTGCCTGGTGCGCTACCTGGTCGACTGGGCCGACCAGCCGGTGCAGCCCACCGACCACAAGATCATCGTCGGCCAGCTGGAGCAGCTGGTGGCTTCATCGCTGCTGTGCAGCCAGCCGCACAACTTCAGCGCCGCGCCGTCGGCCCGCCGTTCGGTGGTGCTGCCGCGGCACGTCAAGCGGGTGCAGGAATACCTGCAGGCCCATGCGCACGAAAGCATCCGCGCCGAAACCCTGGCCGACGTGGCCGGCGTCAGCCTGCGCAGCCTGTATGCCGGCTTTCAAGACTTCTGCGGCGTGAGCCCGATGCAGTACCTGCGCAACATCCGCCTTGAACGCGTGCGCGCCGAACTGCTGGCCGGCACCGTCACCGGCGGCGTGGCCTCGGTGGCGCTGCGCTGGGGCTTCGGCCACCTCGGCCGCTTCAGCGCCGAGTACAAGGCGCACTTCGGCGAATCGCCGAGCCAGACGCTCAGAAAGAACTGAGCCATTGCCCGGTCTGACAAGCCCTCCTCGCGGAGGGCTTTGTTCTTGTGCCCCCAAGCTCGCTGCGCTCGCGGCCCCCCGTGGGGGCGCACCCGCCCTTGGGGCGGCCCGGCGGGCGGGTGATTCCATCAGAACGGCACCGTCACCTTCGCCCACAGCGCCTGGCCTTCAGCCCGGTGGCGAACGCCGAATTCGTTCTGCCACTTCACCGTGAACAGCAGGCCCTTGCCGTCGGCATAGCGCAGCGAGGGGCCGATGGCGTTGGCCGCGGCCTTGCCGGTGCCGGCGTTGGGGCCGCGGTCATCGGTGAT
>NZ_CAXFDV010000187.1:0-3990 GCF_964001545.1 uncultured Aquincola sp. | reverse complement strand
TTTCAGTACCAGGCCGACTGCACGTCTTCGCCGGCGATGAGGGCCAGCATGTGCTCGATCGAGAAGAGAACGATGAGGGCGCCGGCCACCACCAGCGCCAGGTAGTCCAGGCCCACCGGCACGCCCATCATGGGCTTGATGTCGGTCCACTTGAGCACCGTCCAGGTCCAGCCGCTCCAGCACATGATGGCGCCGAACAGGGCCACCAGCGCATGGATCAGGATCTCGATCTTCAGGCGCACGCCATCGGGCAGCAGCGAGACCAGCGACTCCAGGCCGATGTGGCCCGCATCGCGCACGCCCACCGCCACGCCCAGCGCGGTGACGTACAGCACCAGCTGCAGCGCCAGGCCTTCGGCCCAGGTGGGCGTGTCGTTGAACACATAGCGGCCCACCACCTGGTACTGCACGCACAGGATGATGGCGATCAGCATGATCACCGCCCCGATCAGGCTGGCCTTGGACAGCCAGGCGCACAGGCGGTTGAAGGCGTGGTCGGCCTGCGGGCGCGGCGCGCCTTCAGGGTCGGTGGCCGGGGCCACCGGGGCGGCCACGGCGGTGGTGGAGGCGCCGTGCATGGTCGAGGAGACCGTGCCGGCGCCCGTGGGCAGGGCGGTGTTCATGCTGCTGTCGCGATGGGGCGGGTTGGCTTACTTGTTGTCCTGCACGGCCTTGACCAGGCGCTTCAGGTCGGGCGTGGTGATGAACTTGGCGTACACCGGGGCCATCACGGCCTGGAAGGAGGCCTTGTCCACACCGTCGACGATGGTGGCGCCGCCGGCCTTGACGGTGGCCAGCGACTTGGCTTCCTGCTCGTCCCACTTCTGGCGCTGGAAGCTCACCGACTCCTTGGCGGCGGCACGGAACATGTCCTGCTCGGCCTTGGGCAGCTTGTCGAACACCACCTTCGACATCACCAGCATCTCCGGCGCCATCGAGTGCTCGGTGCGCGAATAGAACTTCACCGCCTCGTAGTGCTTGAACCCTTCGTACGACGGGATGTTGTTCTCGGCGGCGTCGATCAGGCCGGTCTTGAGGCCCGTGTACACCTCGCCGATGGGAATCGGCGTGGCGTTGGCGCCCATCGCGTTGATCAGCGACACCCACAGGTCGGACTGCTGCACGCGGATCTTCAGGCCCTTGGCATCGGCCACGGTCTTGATGGGCTTCTTGCTGTAGATGCTGCGCGCGCCGCTGTCGTAGAAGGCCAGGCCGACCATGCCTTCGGCTTCGCAGCCCTTGAGGATCTCTTCACCGATGGGGCCGTCCAGCGTCTTGCGCATGTGTTCGATCGAGTCGAACAGGAAGGGCATGGTGGGCACCAGCGTCTTCGGGCAGATGGAGTTCAGCGCGCTGATGTTCACGCGGTTGAGTTCCAGCGCGCCGATCTTGACCTGGTCGATGGTTTCCTTCTCGGTGCCCAGCGCGCTCTTGTTGAAGACCTTGATCTTGTACTTGCCGTTGCTCTGCTTGTTGAGCACGTCGCTCATGTGGCGCACCGCGGCCACGGTGGGGTAGTCGTCGCTGTTGTGCACGTCGGCCGAGCGGAATTCGACGGCCTGCACGGCAGGGGCGGTGAAGGCGGCGGCGATGAGCGCGGCCAGCAGCAGGGGTTTACGCACGGTGAGTCTCCTGGGGTGATGCAAGGGTGGGGTCGGCGGGCTTCTTCAGGCCCTGCACGGGGTGTCAGGCAGCCCGCGCGCGCCGGGGCTGCCGATGAACAAGGCGCCGGCCAGCGCGGCCTGCTCGGGCGGCGGTGAAGCGGGGCGTATCGAGGTGACGAAGAGGCTGTCCAGCGCCGCGCCGCCGAAGGCGCACATCGCGGGCTTGGCCACCGGCACGGCGATGGAGCGGTCCAGCCGGCCATCGGGCGTGAAGCGGTGCACCAGGCCGGCGTCGTTGGCGCAGATCCAGTAGCCGCCTTCGGCGTCCACCGCGGCACCGTCGGGGCGGCCGGGGTGGTCGTTGAAATCGACGAACAGCCGGCGGTTGCGCGGCGTGCCTTGGTCGTCGAGGTCGAAGGCCCAGACCTTCTGCACGCTGGGGTGCGAATCGCTGAGGTACATGGTGCGGCCGTCGGGGCTGAAGCCCAGGCCGTTGGGCGTGATGAAGCCGTCCAGCACCTTCACCATGCCGCGCTCGTCCCAACGGTACAGCGCGCCGGCATCGCTGGCCAGGCCCATGTCGCGCACCATGGTGCCGGCCCAGAAGCGGCCCTGGCGGTCGGTGCGGCCATCGTTGAAGCGCATGTTGTCGCGGGCGTGTGCCACCACGGCGATGCGGGCGCTGTCCAGCTGGCCGTCGTCCTGCGGCTGCAGGCGCCACAGGCCGGTTTCCATCGCGGCCAGCAGGCCGCCCTGCGCATGCAGTGCGATGCAGCCGGTGCGCTCGGGCGTGGCCCAGCTTTGCGTGCGGTCGGTGGCGGGGTGGTAGCGGCGCAGCCAGCGGCCTTCGATGTCCACCCACCACAGGGCCTGTTCTTCGGGCGACCAGACCGGGCTTTCGCCCACCTCGTCGCGCAGCTCGGACACCGGCTTCATTCGAACGGCCCCGTGCGCACGAAGGGGCCACCCTGGTAGACGTTGGCCGGGTCGTTCATGTCCAGTACCGGCTCGGCGGCTTCCACCTTGGCGCGGAAGGGCTCGGAGCTGTCTTGCGGGCGGTAGCCGATGTGGGCGCCGTAGGTGTTGTCGTAGAAGCGCGTGTGGTTGTCGCTGATGCCGAAGATGATGCTGTGGCCCACCACCGGTGCGGTGAGCGCGGCCACCACCAGGCGCTCCAGGTCGTCGTAGCTCATCCAGGTGGCCAGCATGCGGCGGTTGCGCGGCTCGGGAAAGCTGGAGCCGATGCGCAGGCACACGGTCTGGATGCCGTAGCGGTCCCAGTAAAAGCGCGACAGGCTTTCGCCGAAGGCCTTGCTCAGGCCGTAGAGGCCGTCGGGCCGCATCGGGTCGCGGGCGTCGATCACTTCGTCTTGCCGGTAAAAGCCGGTGACGTGGTTGCTGCTGGCAAACAGCACGCGCTTGACGCCTTGCTTGCGTGCCGCTTCGTACAGGTTGTAGAGCCCCACGATGTTGGCCTGCAGGATGGGCTCCCACGGCTGCTCGGTCGACACGCCGCCCAGGTGCACCACCGCGTCCACGCCTTCGAGCAGCTGCAGCACCGCGGGCGCGTCTTCAAGGCGGGCGGGCACCACTTCCTCGCGCGGGCCGGCGCTGCCCAGGTCGGCGATGTCCGAGAGGCGCAGCGTGTCGCAGTAGTGGGGCAGGCGCTGGCGCAGTTCGCGCCCCAAGCCGCCGGCGGCGCCGGTGAGCAGCAGGCGCTTGAAGCGCAGGGGCGTGGTGGCCACCGGGGCAGAGGTCATGAGCGGTTGTCAGTTGTCATACAACAGCGGCAATGGTCGATGACCGGCTACGTACTGTCCACAGGGTTTACCCGGCGGCGCGGAACCTCCCGCCCCGTAAGACGTCGCGCACGCCCCGGGTGAAGCCGGGGCGCAGCGCCAAGCGGGTGTTTTCCCTCGGGCGCTGAGGGGCTTGGGCCGGTGTGTGACCAGCTGTACGGATAGATGAACGCGCGCGCACGCAGGTGCGCGCGGTGGCGCGATGGCACGCCCGAGCTGCTCTTTTGCAGCGGATTTTTGCCGGTGGGTGATGGGGCGTCGACTTGTACGATGACTTACGACAACAAGGAGACGACCATGCTCAAGCGACGCAGCTTTGTCCTGTCCAGCCTGGCGCCGGTGGCCCTGGCCGCCTGTGGCGGCAGCGATGACGACACCACGCCCGCCAACCCCGAGCCAGGTACCGGCGGCGGCACCGATGCCGTGGCCCAGGCCCGCGACGCGATGAAGCGCGCCGCGGTGTACATGGACCAGACCGTGTCGTACCGCGGCGGCTATGTGTGGCAGTACCTGCCCGACCTCAGCATCACCTGGGGCGAGATGGAGGCCAAGCGCAGCATGTGCTGGATCCAGCCGCCCGGCACGCC
>NZ_CAXFDV010000186.1:0-5154 GCF_964001545.1 uncultured Aquincola sp. | reverse complement strand
GCGCGTGAGATCAAGCGGCTGATCGGCACCAGTGCCGACCGCGTGGAAGCCGGTGCCCGCCTGGTGCAGGACGCCGGCCGCACGATGGACGAGGTGGTGGAAGGCGTGCAGCGCGTGAGCACCGCGATTGCCGAGATCACCGCCGCAGCCAGCGAGCAGACCCTGGGCATTGGCCAGGTGAACGGCGCGGTGAGCCAGCTCGATCAGATGACGCAGCAGAACGCCGCGCTGGTGGAGCAATCCACCGCCGCCGCCGAGAACCTGCGCCAGCAGGCCAGCGCCCTGGCCGGTGTGGTGGGTACGTTCAAGCTGCAAGCAGCTTGAGGTCAGCCGCCTGGCCCGATGGCGCCGGCATCATGTAGCTGATGCACCAGAACCTCCAGAATGAGACCCGGCCCAGCGCCGGGTCTTCCTGTTTCGGGATGTGGCGCTTCAAGCAGCTTGCGAAGTCCCAAGAAAACACCCAGAATTGGGGGTGATTTGGAGCTTAGGGCATGAGCAAAGCCAAGATCAATTTCGAGCTGGATGAACGTGTGCTCGCGCAAGCTCAGGCTTACGCATCTGAGAACCGCACATCACTGAGCAAGCTCGTCTCCGCATTTTTTGCCGGGCTTGGGCAGAAGAAGCCCGCTCTGGCCCGCAGCGCGATGGACAAGACCCTGACCGAGTTTGCTGTTGGGAAGGTCTCGATGGCAGATGCGGCGCGCGAACTGGGCTTGCAAGACGCAGGCTTTCTGATGGAGATCATGCGCGAGAAGGGTTTGCCCCTGCCTGCACTCGATCCGTTTGATGTCAATGAGATGGCTCAACGCAGCTTTGGCGCGTTGAAGAACGTGATGCGCCCTGCCTTATTGAACTCGGAGGAGAAAGGGCCGTCCCGCGGCAAGCGCACGTCCCTTTGATGATGGACCTGCTCGTTGCTGATGCCGGGCCTCTGTTTTCATTGGCGGCTGGCGACTTGCTGAGGGTTTTGGACCACTTCTCCCTTGCAGTGACCGATGTGGTCAAGGAAGAAACCTTCGACAAAGGCTTGTTACCTGGATGTTCGGTAGAGGCTCAGAGGCTCATCGAGTACTACAACAGAGCGGCGGCGAACATCAACATCATCCCGACCCAGGTAGGAGTCAGCCTGATGGCGATGCGGACTGCGAATCCGGCGTATGAACAGCCGAGAAATCTGGGCGAGTTGTCCATCCAGAGTTATTTGATCGCGCTGCGTGTGACACATCCAAATGCCAATCCCGTTGTGCTGTTCGAGGATGGATGGTTCTTGCGCAATGCGGCCGCGCTTCCGCTGGGAACTTTGATCAGCACAGAGGCTTTCCTGCTGAACTTGGAGCGCCTGGGGCTCATCAAGTCTGCTTCAGACGCGCGAGCGGCCATCCGTCATGCCCGTCCAGACGCGACCCTGGTCATTCGTCAAAGGAAACTGGGAAGGCGCCGCTGATTTTCGTGCCGAGGTTGACTGGACGAGGCTCTTTGCGCGGTCCAGTGCATCAGCTGGATAACGCCGATTGGCGCCTTGAACCGCTCAGCCGCGGGGCGCCGAAGCAGCCTGCTGCTGCACCAGCAGCTGCGCATCGTTGGCGGCATGCTCGCTGTGCGCCAGGCCGTTGACACCGGCCAGCATGCCGAGCGTGAACACGGCCGACAGGGCGAGGGCGGCGACTTGGCTGAAGAGGCGTTGCTGGTTCATGGTGGACTCCGGTGCGTGAGGGGCGTTGCGATGGAGTGAACTCTAGGCAGCACCCCCCGGCCCCACCACCGGATTGCGACGAAGTGCGGCTGCGGGCGATGAACCGCGCAAAAAGACGGCCCCAGCTGGCGCCGCCGGGCCGCCCCAAGGCGGCCGGGTGCCCCATCAGGCTTGCGCGCGCCGCAGTGTCTCGACGACCGGCCGCCGCAACACCTCCCGCAGGCCCCACCAGCCGGCCGCCAGCGCCAGCAGCGCACCGGCCACGGTGCCGGCCAGCGGCACCCACCAGGGCGCCGTCCAGCTGAACTCGAAGGCGTAGCGCGCCAGTGCCCAGCCCACGCCCATCGCCGCGCTGGAGGCCAGCAGGCCGGCCAGCGCACCCACGCCCAGCAGCTCGGTGCGCTGCACCCGCGCCAGCAGCGTGCGGCCGGCGCCCATCGCCCGCATGATCGCGAACTCGCGCGAGCGTGCCTCCCGCGTGGCGGTGATGGCCGCGAACAGCACCACCAGGCCCGCCGCCAACGTGAAGCCAAAGAGGAACTCCACCGCGCGGATCACCTGGTCCAGCACGCCCTGCACCTGGGCCAGCGAAGCCGCCACGTTCACGTTGGTGATGTTCGGAAAGTCGCGCGAGAGCTGGTTGTCGAAGCCCGGTGTCTCCGGCGCACGGAAGGCGCTGATGTAGGTGGTGCCCACGTCGTCCATCTTGGCCAGCGGAAACATCACAAAGAAGTTGACCCGCATCGACGCGAAATCGAGCTTGCGCAGGCTGGTGATGCGGCCTTCGCGCTGCGTGCCGCCGATGTCAAAGCGCATGCGGTCGCCCAGCTTCAGGCCCAGCGTCTCGGCCAGGCCGCTTTCCACGCTCACCGCATCGGGTTCGTCGGGCGTCCAGCGGCCGGCGATCACCTGGTTCTGCTCGGGCAGCTGGGCGTCATGGCTGAGGTTGAACTCGCGGTCCACCAGGCGGCGGGCGCGCTCTTCGGTGTAGCGCTCCGGGTTCACCGGCTGGCCGTTGATGGCCACCAGCCGGCCGCGGATCATCGGAAACCAGTCGTAGCGCTGCACGCCGGCCTGCTTGAGCGCGGCCTGGAAAGCGTCGGACTGGTCGGGCTGCAGGTTGATGACGAAGCGGTTGGGCGCATTGGGCGGCGTGGCCGCACGCCAGCTGTCGATCAGGTCGGTGCGCAGCAGCACCAGCAGCGCCAGCGCCAGCAGACCCACCGACAGCGCCGAGACCTGCAGCACCGCAAAGGCCGGCCGCGCCGCGATCTGCCGCGTGGCCAGCACCAGCCAGCGCGGCGCGCGCGTTTCGGGCACCGCGCGGCGCAGCACCTGCACCGCCACCCACGACAGCGCGGCGAACACCAGCACCGCGGCCGCAAAGCCGCCCACTGCGATCAGGCCCAGCTTGAGGTCGCTGGACACCGCCAGCAGCAGCCCCGCAAAGCCCAGCGTGCCGGCGGCCAGCACCAGCAGCGAAGAAGCCTTGAGCGTGCCCACGTCGCGCCGGATGACGCGCAGCGGCGGCACCCGGGCCAGCTGCAGCACCGGCGGCAGGCCGAAGCCCAGCAGCAGCGTCAGCCCCACGCCCAGACCGAAGAAGGCCGGCCACACGCCGGGCGGCGGCAGCTCGGTTTGCACCAGGCCGGCCAGCAGCCAGATGAACACATGGTGCACGCCGAAGCCGATGGCCACGCCCAGCAGGCTGGCCACCACGCCCACCAGGCCGAACTCCAGCCCGTACGACAGCGCGATGGAGCGCTGCGGCTGGCCCAGCACCCGCAGCATCGCGCAGTCATCGAGGTGGCGGTTGGCGAAGTCGCGTGCGGCGATGGCCACCGCCACCGCGGCCAGCAGCGCCGCCAGCAGCGCCACCAGGTTGAGGAACTTCTCGCCGCGGTCCAGCGTGCGGCGCATCTGCGGGCTGCCGCTTTCCAGCGATTCCACGTCCACGCCGCGCAGCGCGTCGCGCTCGATGCGCTGCTTGACCTCGTTCACGTAGCGGCCCACCTCGGCCAGGCTGTTGCCCGGCGCGGCCACCGCCAGCCGGTAGGTCACGCGGCTGGCCGGCTGGATGAGGCCGGTGGCCGGCAGGTCGGCCATGGCCAGCATCACCCGCGGCGCGAAGCTGATGAAGCCGGCGCCGCGGTCGGGCTCGATGGTGATGATGCGGTCGATGCGCAGCGAGGCATCGCCCAGCAGCAGCGCATCGCCCAGCTTCAGGCCCAGCGATTCGAGCACCGCCGCGTCCACCCACACGGTGCCGGGCGCGGGGCCACCGGTGGCGGCCTCTTCCGGCCCGCCGGCCGTGGTCTGGGTGCGCAACCGGCCGCGCAGCGGGTAGCTGGCGTCCACCGCCTTCACCGCCACCAGGCGGCTGGCGCCGCCGCGGTCGTCGGGCGCACGGCCCATGCTGGGAAACACCGCGCTGCGGGTGATGCGCAGCCCGCGGGCCTGGGCGTCGGCCACCAGGGCTTCCGGCGTGGGCTTGTCGCTGGCCACCACCGCGTCGCCGCCCAGCAGCTGGGCGGCATCACGTTCGAGCCCGGTGTTCAGGCGGTTGGCGAAGAAGCCGACCGCGGTGAGCGCGGCCACCGCCAGCATCACGGCCACCACCAGCAGCCGCAGCTCGCCGGCCCGGAAGTCGCGCACGGTCTGGCGCCAGGCCAGGCGCCAGACCGAAGGGGCAAAGGAGGTTGCAGTCATGGCGCGCACGGTAGCAGGGCCGCAGCACCGGCGCGGCGCGCGGGGTTTGCGCGCTCAGCCGCCGCAGCAACCGCCGGGCTGCGCGTAGCTCAGCTGCGGGTACCAGTCGGTGCCGCGGCCGGCGGGCGTCAGGTCCAGCAGGTTCCACAGCGGCATCAGGTCGGGCGCGTCGCGCGGGTCCTGCCCGGGGTCGGCGGTCTCGAACCCCATCTCCGCGGCGCAGAAGTGGCGGACGGCACCGGCCGCGTCACGCACGAAGACGTTGATCGCCGCGTTGTCGCCGCCCTCGGGCGCCTCGTGCGCATAGTGCTGGCTGAAGCGGTTGCCGCCCGCCGAGACCAGCGGCAGGTAGCGCCAGCCGCGCTGGCGCGCGAAGTCAGACATGCGCGCCACCGGCGAGCGGGCGATCACGGCCAGGCCGACGCGCTGCATCAGGTCGGGCGCCTCGCCGTCCAGCGCGCTGAGCAGCGAGGTGCACATGGGGCACGGCTGCTCGCGCTGCGGGCCGAACATCCAGTGGTAGGTGATCAGCGTGTCGTGGCGGCCGAACAGCTGCGACAGCCGCACCAGGCCATGCTCGCCCTCGAACACATAGTCTTCCGGCACCGGGCCGCCGGCCGGCAGCTGGCGGCGCAGCACGGCCACACGCTCGAGGTGGCGGCGCAGCTCGATCTCTTCGGCCAGCAGCGCGGTGCGGGCGCGGCGGTACTCGGCGCTTTCGTTCGGAAAGCGGCTGGGCGCGCGCGCAG
>NZ_CAXFDV010000185.1:0-7336 GCF_964001545.1 uncultured Aquincola sp. | reverse complement strand
CGCGTGAGCTGTCGATCTACGCCGACCAGACCGCCAGCAAGCGCCTGGTGCGCGTGGCCGGCGTGGCGCGGGTGGACGTGGCGGGCCTGACCAAGCGCGAGGTGCGCATCGACCTCGACCCCGAGCGTTTGCGCGCCTACCAGATCACCCCGGCGCAGATCGCCACCCAGCTGGCCGCGGTCAACCGCGACGAGGCGGTGGGCATCCTGGCCGGCAGCACGCAAGACGCGATGCTGCGCGTGGAAGGCATGGTGCGCGACCCCAAGCGCTTTGCCGATGCGGTGGTGGGCCTGCGCAATGGCCTGCCGCTGCGGCTGGGCGACCTGGGCACGCTGGTGGAGCGTGAGCAGGAGCCCACCAACCTGGCGCGCGTCAACGGCCGCAGCGCCGTCACCTTCAACATCTTCAAGCAGCAGGACGCCAACATCGTGGCCACCGGCGACGCCATCAAGGCCGCGCTGGACGAGCTGCGCGCCACGCTGCCGGCGGGCATGGAGCTGCAGCTCATCCATGCCAACAGCGATTGGGTCAAGCAGTCGCTCAAGGGCCTGCAGCGCACGCTGATCGAAGGCGCGCTGCTCACCATTGCCATCGTCTTCCTGTTCCTGCATTCGTGGCGCAGCACCGTCATCACCGGGCTCACGCTGCCCATTGCGGTGGTGTCCAGCTTCATCGCTGTGCATGCCTTCGGCTTCACGCTCAACTTCATGACGATGATGGCGCTGAGCCTGTGCATCGGCCTGTTGATCGACGATGCCATCGTGGTGCGCGAGAACATCGTGCGCCACGTGGGCCTGGGCAAGGGCCACCGGCAGGCCTCGCTCGACGGCACCGCCGAGATCGGCCTGGCGGTGATGGCCACCACCTTCGCCATCTGCGCGGTGTTCGTGCCGGTGGCCTTCATGGGCGGCATCGTCGGCAAGTTCTTCTACCCCTTCGGCATCACCGTCACGGTGGCGGTGCTGGTGAGCCTGTTCGTCAGCTTCACGCTCGACCCCATGCTGTCGTCCGTCTGGCACGACCCGCCCAGCGCGCGCATGAAGCACTGGCCGGTCATCGGCCACGCCATCCGCGCCACCGACCGCGGCATGGACCTGCTGCATGTGGCCTATGAGCGGCTGATCCGCTGGACCTTCAACGGCCGGCGCTACGGCTGGCGCTGGCTGTGGGTATCGCCGCGCGGCATCGTGCTGGGCGTGGGGGCGCTCAGCTTCGTGGCGGCCATCGGCCTGGTGCCGCTGGTGGGCACCGAGTTCATCCCGCAGACCGACCAGGGCTTCACTCAGCTGTCGGTGCGCATGCCGGTGGGCGCCAGCCTGGCCCGCACCGACGACAAGTTCCGCCAGGTCGAGCAGATCGTGATGGCCATGCCCGAGGTGCAAAGCGTCAGCACCACCGTGGGCGGCGATGGCGAAGGCCTGGCCGTGGGCCGCAACGTGGGCACGCTCAACATCGGCCTCAAACCCCGGGCCGAGCGCGCGCGCAGCCAGAAGGAGGTGGAAGACGCCATCCGCGAGGCGTTGGCCCGCATCCCCGGCATCGAGCTGTCGGTGGGCTTCGACCGGCCCATCTACGTGGCGCTGCTGGGCAGCGACCCCGAAGGCTTGATCAAGCTGGTCAACGAGTTCGCGGCCAAGGTGCGGCAGATCCCCGGCATCGTCGACGTGGAGGTGTCGGCCAAGCCCGGCATGCCCGCCTATGCGGTGCGCCTGAAGCCCGACGCGGTGCGTGAACTGGGCCTGACCGCGCCGCAGATCGCGGCCAGCCTGCGCGCCTATGTGAACGGCGAAGCCGCCACCCACTGGACCACGCCGGATGGCGAGCAGGTGGAAGTGCTGCTGCGCCTGCCCGAGCGCTTGCGCGAGCAGGTCACGCAGATGCGCCAGCTGCCGGTGGCCTTTGCCGCCAACGGCACGCCCATCACGCTGGAGGCGGTGGCCGACATCGTGCCCGTGGTCAACCCGGAGGTGATCCGCCGGCAGAACCTGCAGCGGCGCGAGGCGGTGTTCGCGGGCGTGGAAGGCCGGCCCGCCGGCGACGTGGGCGCCGAGGTGCAGAAGCTGGTGAAAGAGACGCAGCTGCCGCCGGGCTACAGCTTCGACGTGGGCGGCGCCACCAAGGACCAGCAGGAAGCCTTCACCGCCGTGGTGGCCGCGATGGCGCTGGCGGCCATCTTCATCTACATCGTGCTGGCCAGCCAGTTCGGCAGCTTCCTGCAGCCGCTGGCCATCATGGCCAGCCTGCCGCTGGCGCTGATCGGCGTGATGCTGGCGCTGCTGCTGTGGCGCTCCACCCTCAACCTGTTCAGCATGATCGGCCTGGTGATGCTGATGGGCCTGGTGACCAAGAACGCCATCTTGCTGGTGGACTTTGCCAACCATGCGCGCCGTGAAGGCGCCAGCCTGGCCGATGCGGTGCTGCAGGCCGGCCTCATCCGCATGCGGCCCATCATCATGACCACCGCGGCCATGGTGTTCGGCATGCTGCCGCTGGCGCTGGCCTTGAACGAAGGCGGCGAGATCCAGGCGCCGATGGGCCGCGCCATCATCGGCGGGGTGATCACCAGCACCTTGCTCACGCTGGTGGTGGTGCCGGTGCTGTACTCGTACCTGGCGCGCGAGCGGCGGCAACCGGCGCAGGCCGCGCCTTCGATGGGTGGCGACCCGGGGCTGTCGCCGGCGGATCGGCACTAGCCCGGATCTTTCACGACCTGGAGGTCGGCAGCCTCGTGCCGAAGCGCGTTGTCATAGGACTCTTACCCCCTATGGCAACCGAGGACTGCCGATGCCAAAGTGTACGCACGACAAGATCGACTTCGGCCGCATGGGCCGCCGGGTGATCGAGGCGGACTTCAGCGGTGGCGACTTGAGCAGCGAAGGCGGTGTGCTGTTGCTGCGGCGCATGGACCAGCGCCTGGGACTGACGGCCGCGGCCGCCGCAGCGCTGGGCGATGACCGGCAGGCGGGCAAGGTGCACCACAGCGTGGCCAGCATGGTGGCCCAGCGCGTGTACGGGCTGTGCATGGGATGGGCCGACGTGTGCGACCACAACGCCCTGCGCTCGGACCTGGCGCTGCAGACCGCGGTCGGGCGCGACCAGGCACTGGCCAGCGCCCCGACGCTCAGCCGCCTGGAGACCGCGGCCACGCCCGCGCAGGCCTGGGCGCTGCACGGTGTGCTGCTCGATCAATTCATTGCCATTCGCCGCGGCAAGCGCGCGCCGCGCGAGCTGGTGCTGGACGTGGACGCCACGCACGTGCCGCTGCACGGCCAGCAAGAGCGCGGCTTTTTCCACGGCTACTACGACAACTACTGCTACTTGCCGCTGTACGTGTTCTGCGGCCAGGACCTGCTGGCGTGCGTGCTGCGCCCGAGCGATCGTGATCCGGCCAGCGTGGTCACGGCGCTGCTCAAGCGCTTGATCGACGCGCTTCGCCAGGCCTGGCCCCGGGTGCGCATCGTCGTGCGCGGCGACTCGGGCTTTTGCCGCCCGCGCGTGCTGCGGCGCCTGGACCGCTGGGGCGTGGACTACGTGCTGGGCCTGCAGAAGAACGCCCGGCTGCTGCAGCGCTCAGAGCTGGCCATGCTGGCACTGGCCGATCAGTACCAGGCCCGTGGCACCAAGCAGCGTTTGCATGGTGACTTCGGCTACGCCGCCGACAGTTGGGACCGCCAGCGCCGCGTGATCGCCCGCCTCGAGCATGGCCCGCAGGGAGCCAACCCGCGCTTCATCGTCACCAGCTTGCAGGGCGATCCGAAGTACGTGTATGACAAGCGCTACTGTAGCCGCGGCGAGGCCGAGAACCGCATCAAGGAAGCGCAGCTCGATCTGTTCGGCCGGCGCGCCAGCTGCCACCGCTTCTGGGCCAACCAGCTGCGCCTGCTGCTGGCCGCGCTGGCTTACACGCTGATGATCCAGCTGCGCCGCCAGGCCCTGGCCGGCACCGAGCTGGCCCAGGCGTGCACGGCCACCATCCGCGTCAAGCTGCTCAAGATCGCCGCGGCCATCGTGCGCAACACTCGCCGTGTGCGCGTGCTGCTCGCTTCAAGCCATCCCATGCGCAGCGCCTTCGCCAGCGCCGCGCAAGCGCTGGCGCCATAAACACCGCCCAGTGCTGTCCCCGGCACGCTGAACAACAACGGGGGTAAGGGGGTGGTGCGTCCGAACCTCGCCTTCCCAACCGCGCTGGGCCGCCTATGCCCCAGTGACACCACCCAGAGCCCCCACCCGCCTGCGCCAGGAAGATCAGCGAGCTGTTCGTGAAAGATCCGGGCTAGGTGTCCGCAGCCGGCAGGCGCCGGCTCCACCGTTGTGTGGATGCGGGCCGCGCGGGGCGGCCGTAACGTCTGGTTTCCTTCGGCCTTGCGGCGCGGTGGAGCCGGCACGTGCTGCGGCCCGCTGCGCCACCCCCGCCCATGCCACAGCCCGACGCCCATGCCCCGTCTGCCCAGCCGCTGGCGCGCGTGCGCCGCACCGTGGTGGTGGTGGACGTGGTGGAGTCGGTGCGGCTGCTGCTGTCGCATGAAGAAGCGGTGATCGCCCGCTGGTGCGCCTTGACCCGCACCACCACCGACGAGCTGCTGCCCGGCCACGGCGGCCGGCTGGTCAAAAGCCTGGGCGACGGCATGCTGCTGGAGTTTCGCGATGCGCCGCAGGCCGTGGCCACGGCCTTTGCCTTGCAGGCCCTGTGCGCCCGCGGCAACGCCGGCCTGCCGGCCGAAGCCGCGATGCTGCTGCGCATCGGCGTGCATGTGTGCGAGGTCATCGTCACCGAGCTGGACGTGTTCGGCGCCGGCGTCAACCTGGCGGCGCGGCTGGCGGCGCTGGGCCGGCCGGGCGATGTGGTGGTGTCGGCCGAGCTGCGCGAGCAGTTGGTGCCGGGCGTGCATGCGGCGCTGGAAGACCTGGGCGACTGCTTCTTGAAGCACATCGACCAGCCTTGCCGCGCCTACCGCGCCCGGCCCGTGGGCGCGGAACCGGCGCTGTCGGCCGAACCCGGTCTGCCGGCGCCGCGGCCGGTACGTCCGCTGCTGCTGGTGCTGCCCTTGCGGCCGCTGGCCGGCACGCTGCTGCCGCCCGAGCTGGCCGGCGTGCTCACCGACGACCTGGTGGCCGCGCTGGGCCGCTCACGCGATCTGCAGGTGGTGTCGCGGCTGTCGGTGCAGGCGCTGCACCGCCGCGCGCTGGACCCCGGGCCGCTGCGTGAGGGCATGCAGTTCGACCTGTGCGCCAGCGGCCAGCTGGCGCTGCGCAACGGCCGGCTGCAGCTGCAGATGGAGCTGGACGAAGGCGGCACGCCGGTGTGGGCAGGGCAGTTCGAATCGGCACTGGACGGGCTGATGGCGCCGGGCGACGAACTCTCGGTGCGGGTGGCCGATGCCTTGTGCCAGGCCCTGGTGCGCCGGCAGCTGCAGCGCCTGCACCGCAGCGCACTGCCCAACCTGCCCGCCTATGCGCTGCTGCTCAGCGCGATGGACCTGCTGCACCGCCTGTCGCGCGACGAGGTGCTGCAGGCCGAGCAACTGCTGCTGCACCTGGTGGACCGCCACCCGCGCGCGCCCGAGGTGCAGGCCTGGTTTGCCAAGTGGCACTTCCTGCAGGTGGCGCAGTCGTTCAGCGAAGACCGGGTGCGCAGCATGCAGGCCGCCCGCCAGTGCCTGGCGCGGGCGCTGGACACCGAAGCCGACCAAGGCCTGGCCCTGGCCATCCGCGGCCACCTGCTGGCCTTTGAAGACCGCGACCCGGCGGCTGCCATGCAGGGCCTGACCGAGGCCACCGAGCGTGCGCCCAACGAGCCGCTGGCCTGGCTGTTCCGGGCCAACCTCAAGGCCATGCTGGGCGATCCCAGCGCCACCGCCGACCTGGACCGCGGCAGCAGCTTGTCGCCGCTGGACCCGATGGGCTACCTGCGCGACCTGATGGCCTCCATCGTGCACAGCGCCGCCGGCAACTTCGCGCAGGCCCTGGCCTGCGCCGAAGCCTCGGTGCGGCAGAACGGCCTGCACCTGTCCAGCCTGGTGCAGCTCATCGTCGCCCAGATGGAAGCCGGCCTGCCCGACCAGGCCCGCGCCACCGCCCGCCGCTACCTGGCCCTGCGCCCGCAGGCTTCGGTGCAGCGCTTCATCGATCACCACCTGGCCGCCGCCACGCCCCTGGCCCGCCGCCAGGCCGAAGCGCTGCTGGCCGCCGAGATTCCGCTTTGACCGACGCAAGGAGAGATGGACGATGACTGCGACGACACCCCCGAAGAGCCACCAGAGGCTGGCCCAGGTTCAGAGCCAGGATGTGGACGACATCGTGCTGCGGGCTGCGTACCTGCGCACGATTCCAGTGCTCAAGACGCCTGCTGCGGCGTTGGACCTGTCCGCGCTGGACGCCGATACGCTCGCGATAGCCGATGAGTGGAAAGACCTGGACGCAGAAACTCTGCGCGGCCTCTTGGCTTGGGACCTGGCTCGGCATCGTCCGGTCCACCAGACCGGTACCGGCTGGACGGCCCTGGGTCTTGATGCCTGGTCGTTGGACTGGACGGTGGATGGCAAGGCGGTGGCGAGCGCGGGAGGCCAGTCAAGACAAAAGTCCGAGTTCGACGAGGCGGTGGGCAAGGTGCAGCTTGATCCGAGCCGCCTGTTGGAAGCCGCGCTCCACGCGAGCGAACCCCAGGTTGGTCTGCTCGTCATGCTGGGTGCGTTGAGCGCCAAGCCAGACGCCATCCGTCACACTGTCGCGGTTGTCGACGCGCTGACTTCGGTGACGATGCTGGTGGTCAACCGCCTCAAACGGGGCATGAACGTGCCTCGGCCCGGTGATTGGGACAAGGGCCAACCCGTCGTTCCGCTCTTGCCGGTGCCAGCGACCACCAGCTACCCGGGCGGTCATGCCGCCGTGCTGGCGGCACTCCAGGTGTTGCTGCCCGCGTTGGCCAAACTCGATGCCGCGCAGACCGGCCAGCTAGAAACTCTCGCGCGGGAGCTGACGAAGGACCGGGTTCGCATGGGCTTGCATACCGAGTTGGACAGCACTGCCGGCGAAGTAGTGGGCAAGGCGCTCGGCAATGCGCTTCTTCGCTTGGCCACCGACGCAACCGTCAAGAAGTCCTGCCCGCTGTGGGCTGCGGCATTCGCCTTGGCTCAAAGGGAGTGGAAGTAACCGCCTGCCCCCGCGGAACCCTCGCGCCACCCTCCGCCTCCAATGCCCGCAGCCGGCATCGTCCGGCTGCGCGCAGCACAAGACGGAGACAAGATGGCGCAGTTGCAAATCCACCGGGCCCACCCCCTGGGCCTGGCCGGCGCGCGGGAGCGGGCGCGGGTGTGGGTGGAACAGGCGGAGCGTGACT
>NZ_CAXFDV010000184.1:0-5366 GCF_964001545.1 uncultured Aquincola sp. | reverse complement strand
TCGCCGTCAAGCCGCCGGCTCAGCCAACGCAAGCTCGAGCAGCCATGCCACGAACAGCTCGGCGTCCGGATTCGCCTGGGTGTCGGTGTTGACCACCAGGTAGTAGGTGCCGGAGCTGGTCGGCGGCTGATGGAAGGGCGCCACCAGCCTGCCCTGCGCCAGCAGCCGATCGACCAGCGGATGGCGGCCCAGGGCCACGCCCTGGCCATCGACCGCTGCCTGGATCATCTGGTCGTAGTGGCTGAAGCGCAGCGCACTCGCAAGGCCGGCCTGTCCCAGGCCCTGGGCATCGAGCCAATGGTTCCAGCGATACCAGGCCAGATCGCCGCAGGCATCGTCCATGTGCAGCAGCACGTGCTGCGCCAAGTCGGCCGGCGTGCTCAAAGGGCGCGCGGGATCCTGCTGCAGGCCCGGGCTGCACACGGGAAACACACTTTCCTGGAACAGCACCCGGGTGCCCTGCGGCAGGCGCTCGGGCCGGGCGTATCGGATCGCGACGTCCAGGCGTTCACGCCGCACGTCCTGCACGTCATTGGCGGCGCTGACGCGGATGTCAACCTCCGGGTGGCGGCGTCGAAACTCAGCCAGCCGCGGCACCAGCCACAGCGCAGCGAAGGAAACCGTGGTGCCGATGGCGAGCACACGCGGACGAACGGTGCCCTTGAGCGTGTCGAACGAGGCTTCGAGCTGGTGGAGCGCAGCATCCACCGTCCGCTGCAGTCTGCGGCCTGCCTCGGTGAGGCTCAGGCTGCGCACGCCGCGCAGGTACAGCGAGACGCCCAGACTCTCTTCGAGCATCTTGATCTGCCTGCTGACGGCCGAGGGGTGACGAAGAGCTCCTCGGCGGCCTTGGTGAAGCTCAAGTGGCGGGCCGAAGCCTCGAAGGTGCGCAGCAGATCCAGCGATGGCAGCGCTTTCAGACGCATGGGGGCGTGGGCTAAGACCTTCGAATCAGCTTCTCGCCCGCAAACAGCTGCGGCACCTGTTCGCGTTCGCGAATCAGGTGCACGCTGCTGCCATCCACCATCACCTCGGCGCCGCGGGGGCGGGTGTTGTAGTTGCTGGCCATGGTCATCGCGTAGGCGCCGCTGGACATCACCGCCAGCCGGTCGCCGGGCTTGACGGCCAGTTCACGCTCGCGGCCTAGCCAGTCGCCCGATTCGCACACCGGGCCCACCACGTCCCAGGGCCGGGTGGGCTCATGGCGCGGCTTGCAGGGCACGATGCCCATGTAGGCCTCGTACATCGCCGGGCGCACCAGGTCGTTCATGGCTGCGTCGACGATGCAGAAGCTCTTGGCGCCGGGCTTGAGCACCAGCACCTCGGTCACCAGCACGCCGGCATTGCCCACCAGCGAGCGGCCGGGCTCAAACAGCAGCTCGCGCTGGCCGTGGCCGCGCCCGTCCAGCCGCTTGAGCAACTGGCCGATCAGCACGCCGGCTTCGGGCGGCTCTTCGTCGGTGTAGGTGATGCCCAGGCCGCCGCCCAGGTCGATGTGGCGGATCGGGATGCCCGCCCGCTCCACCGCTTCCACCAGGTCGAGCACGCGGTCCAGCGCATCGAGGTAGGGCGAGAGTTCGGTGATCTGCGAGCCGATGTGGCAATCGATGCCCACCACCCGCAGCCCGGGCAGCGAAGCCGCATGCCGGTAGGCCGACAGCGCCTGCTGGTGTGCGATGCCGAACTTGTTGCCCTTCAGGCCGGTGGAGATGTAGGGGTGCGTCTTGGCGTCGACGTCGGGGTTGACGCGCAGGCTCACCGGCGCGCGCATGCCCAGGGCCACCGCCACCGACGACAGCACGTCCAGCTCGGCTTCGCTCTCGACGTTGAAGCAGCGCACGCCGGCCTGCAGCGCCTGGCGCATTTCGGCGCGTGTCTTGCCGACGCCGGAGAACACCACCTTGCCCGGATCGCCGCCGGCGGCGATCACCCGCGCCAGCTCACCGCCCGAAACGATGTCGAAGCCGCAGCCGGCTTCGGCAAAGGTCTGCAGCACGGCCAGGTTGGAGTTGGCCTTCATCGCGTAGCACACCAGGTGTGGCCGGCCAGCCAGCGCGTCCTGGTAGGCAGCGGCGGCGGTGCGCATGGCATTGCGCGAGTACACGTACAGCGGCGTGCCGTACTCGTCGGCCAGGCGGTTGACCGGCACGTCCTCGACGACCAGTTCGCCGTCGGTGTAGGCGATCCAGGGGCTGCCGGGCAGGCTCATCGCGCCACCCCCGACGCCGGCTTCGCGGCCGATGGCAATTCGAGCGGGCCCTTCTGGCCGCAGCCACTCAGGCCGAGGCACAGGCCCAGGGCCAACAGCAGCGCGCCCGGCACGCCAGCCCCGCGTAGCCACGACGACCGTGTCGGCAAAGAGGCCGCCGCTACACTCGAATCAGTTATTGCATTCATGCAAAAGATTCTAGCGAGCAGCATGTCCAACACCCCCTTGAGCGACCTCGAGTACCACCGCCTGTCGGCCGCGGTGCTGGCCACCATCGAGACCACCGTGGACCGCTGGCTGCAGGACGACGTGATCGACATCGACGCCAGCCGCACCGGCGGCCTGCTGGAGCTGTCGTTTCCCAACGGCAGCAAGATCGTGGTGAACACCCAGCCGCCGCTGCAGGAGCTGTGGGTGGCCGCGCAAGCCGGCGGCTACCACTTCAAGTGGGTGGACGGTGCCTGGCGCGAACGTGAAGGCCAGGAGATCTTCGCGCTGCTGTCGGCGCGCGCCAGCGAGCAGGGCGGCCAGCCGCTGCAGTTCCAGCCGGACTGATCCGGCCGGCCAGCGGCGCCATCAGCCGCCTTCAGGCGCCGGCCGGCCCGGCGCCGTCAGCGCCGGAACAGATCGAGGATGCCCCGCTTCTCGTCCTCGGTCGGCGCCTGCGGTGCCTTTTCTTCCAGGCCCAGGCTGCTCACGCCCGCGCCCTGCGCGAATTCGTCGAAGGCCCACAGCCCGCCGATGTTGGTCACACCGGTCGGCACCGGGTTTTCCACCACCGGGGCGCCCTTGATGGCGGTGCTCATGAACTCGGTCCAGATCGGCAGCGCCAGGCCGCCGCCGGTTTCGCGGTCGCCCAGCTTGCGCGGCTGGTCGTAGCCCACCCACACCACGCCCACCAGCGAAGGCTGCCAGCCGGCAAACCAGGCATCGAGCGAATCGTTGGTGGTGCCGGTCTTGCCGAACAGGTCGGGCCGCTTGAGCGTGCGCGCCGCCAGGTTGCCGGTGCCCGAGCGCACCACCTCCTGCAGCAGCGTGCTCATCACGAAGGCATTGCGGGCGCTGATGGCCCGTGCCGATTCGTCGGGCGGCGCCAGCTTGCGTTCCATCAGCGTGCGGCCGCGGGCATCGGTGATGCGCGCGATCAGCACCGGCGCGACGCGGTAGCCGCCGTTGGCAAACACGCTGTAGGCGCTGGCCATCTCCATCGGCGTCACCGAGCCGGCGCCCAGCGCCATCGTCAGGTAGGCCGGGTGCTTCTCGGCCTCGAAGCCGAAGCGGGTGATCCAGTCTTGCGCATAGGGCGCGCCGATGGACTGCAGCACGCGGATGGACACCATGTTCTTGGACTTGGCCAGTGCGTTGTGCAGTGGCATCGGGCCTTCGAACTTGCCGTCGTAGTTCTTCGGCTCCCAGGGCTGGCTGCCGGTGCTGCCGGCGTTGAAGAACAGCGGCGCATCGTTGACCACCGTGGCGGGCGTGAAGCCCTTTTCCAGCGCGGCCGAGTAGATGAAGGGCTTGAAGCTGGAGCCCGGCTGCCGCCACGCCTGGGTGACGTGGTTGAACTTGCTCTTGCGGTAGTCGAAGCCGCCGACCAGCGCCTCGATGGCGCCGGTGGTGGGCGACATGGCCACCAGGGCGCCTTCCACCTCGGGCACCTGCGTGAGCGACCAGCCCTTGCCCACCTGCACCGCGCGCACCACCGCGCCGCGGCGGATCTGCTTCTGCGGGCCGGCCTTGTCGCTCAGGCCCGAGGCCACGGGCTTCAGGCCGTCGCCGGTGACGGTGATGGTTTCACCCGACTGCAGCACCGCCACCACCTTGCGCGGCGAGGCTTCCAGCACCACGGCGGCCTTCAGGTCGTCGTTGTCGGGGTGGTCGGCCAGGGCCTCGGCGATCTGGGTGTCCAGCTCGGCCGGGTTGGTGGGCAGCACCACATAGGCCTCGGGGCCGCGGTACACCTGCCGGCGCTCGTACTCGATCAGGCCGCTGCGCAGCGCGCGGTAGCCGGCCATCTGGTCGGCCGCCTGGATGGTGAGGAACACGTTGAGGCCGCGGGTGTAGGCGTCGTTGCCGTACTGGTTGAACACCAGCTGGCGGGCCGACTCCGCGGCGTACTCGGCATGCACCGGCACCTCCGACGGCGCGCGGTAGCGCATCGGCTGCGCCGCCGCTTCCTTGGCCTGGTCGGCGGTGATGAAGCCGTTGTCGAGCATGCGCTCGATGATGTATTGCTGGCGCTTGGTGGCCCGCTTCGGGTTGACGATGGGGTTGTAGGCCGAAGGCGCCTTGGGCAAGCCGGCCAGCATGGCGGCTTCGGCCACCGTCACCTCGCGCAGCGGCTTGCCGAAGTAGATCTCGCTGGCCGCAGCAAAGCCGTAGGCCCGCTGCCCCAGGTAGATCTGGTTCATGTACAGCTCCAGGATCTGGTCCTTGCTGAGCTGCCGCTCGATCTTCAGCGCCAGCAGGATCTCGTAGATCTTGCGGGTGAAGGTCTTTTCAGTGGACAGGTAGAAGTTGCGCGCCACCTGCATGGTGATGGTGGAGGCGCCCTGGCTCTTGGCCTCGTTGAACTGCGCCAGGCCCGCACGCAACACGCCCAGGTAGTCGACGCCACCGTGCTGGTAGAAGCGCGCGTCTTCGATGGACAGCACCGCGTCCTTCATCACCTTGGGCATCTCGGCGATGGGCACGAAGTTGCGGCGCTCTTCGCCGTACTCGCCCAGCAGCACGTTGTCGCTGGAGTAGATGCGCATCGGCAGCTTGGGCCGGTAGTCGGTCAGGCCGCTGATCTCGGGCAGGTTGGGGTAGGCCACCGCCAGCGCGATGGCCAGCAGCACCGCCACCGAGACGGCGCCGGCCGCCACGATGCCGAACAGCCACGCGGCGATGCTGCCGAGCGACGAAGCCCAGCTGGAACCAGAAGGCGAAGGAGAAGGGGAGGAGCGGGGCGCGCGGGGCGCCGGCGGCGGCGTCTTGCCGTCGGTCTTGGGCATGAAGGTTTCCGAGGGCGGGAACAGCCAATTATAGAAAGCCGGGTGGCCCGGGGCGCGGCGGTGCACAGGTGCCAGCCACCGTTTGTAAAGACCCTCAGCCTTGGGCTTGACCCGTTACAAGAGGGGCGTTGCCCGCAGGGGAGCAACGCCGGTTTTACGGC
>NZ_CAXFDV010000183.1:0-4910 GCF_964001545.1 uncultured Aquincola sp. | reverse complement strand
GGCATCAGCGTGGAAACGGCGCTGCTGGTGCAAGGCCATGGCACGGGCCAGCCGGTGACCGCCACGCGCGTGACCAATGCATCGACGACGACGGAAAGCGCCGTCTACTTCGTGCGGCCTTCGGTACCGCCCACGGTGTGCGCGCCGCGCACGCCACTGTCCATCGCCAACGTGGAAGTGCGCAAGCTGGCGGACTCGAGTACCGTGTTCAACCTGACAGAGTGGACCGGGGTGCCGGTGTACCGGTTCGTGGACGTGAACACCGGGCAGTTGCTGCCTGCTGATTGGTATTGAATGCGGCACCCGGCGCCACGCTGCGCGTGACGCCACCCTCCGGGAGGGTCGCCGGCCGGCTTGGGGAGGCCCGGCGCTCGGCCGGCGGGTGGGGCACCCGGCGCCACGCTGCGCGTGACGCCACCCGCCTACGGCCGCTCGCCGCGCTGCAGCCGGGCCTCGATGTCGTCGATCACCGGCAGCAGATCCGCCACGCTGTCGATCACGTAGTGCGCGCCGGCCGCGCGCAGGGCGGCGGTGGCGGCTTCGCGGCGGGCCTGTTGTGCCTCGGCGTGCAGCGCCTGCCACTCGGCCAGCGTCAGCCCGTTGGCATTGCCGCTGACGGCCAGGCCCACGGTCCAGGTGCCGGCGTTCAGGCCCTCTTCCGGGCCAACGCCGGTGTCGTCCACCTTCACCACCGTGTACGGCGGCCACACGCCCAGGTCGGCGAACGTGCGGTACATCATCAACGGGCTGGGCCGGCCGGCAGCCAGGTCGCCGGCGCACACCAGGTTGTCGGGCACGTAGCCGCCGCGCGCGGCAATCGGCGTCACCACCTCCATGATGGGCCGGTTGTAGCCGGTGGTGCTGCCGATCTTCAGGCCCCGGCCGCGCAAGGTGTTCACCACGTCCACCGCACCCGGGATGAAGTCGGCGTAGTCGGGCACCACGGCCGCGTTCATCGGCGTGAACACCTCGTACAAATGGTCCACGTCGGCATCGGTGAAGGGCCGGCCATGGCGGGCCTGCCACTGCGCCGCGATGCGCGGCAGCCGCCCCAGCGCCTGGATGTGGTCCCACTTGGCCACGCCCATGGGGCCACGGGCTTCGGCAATGCTGAGCTGCACGCCGAACTGCTCGAACAGCCGCACGAAGGCGCCCATCGGCGCGCAGGAACCGAAGTCGATGATGGTGCCCGCCCAGTCGAAGACGACGGCGGCGAGGGAGGTGGCTGGCTGGGACATGGGGGCTTTCTTCAAACCGGCTACCAGGCGTCGAACACCTCTTCGGCAATGCCGAAGGCGGTGCTGGCGCCGGTGCCGCTGGTGACGATGACGCGCCGCACGGCGGCATCGGGGGCGTCGATCAGGCAGTCGCCATGGGGCGAGCTGACGTACTGGCCGACCCAGCGCTCGGTCACACGGCAGCTGGGCAGGTGCAGCAGCGTCTGCAGGTGGTGCAGGATCAGCTGGTCCACCGCTTCGCTGGCAAAGGGCGGCGGCGCGGCGCCGTAATGGTGTGAATCGCCCACCACCAGCGAGCCGTCGGCGCTTTGCACCGCGATCAGGTGGATGCCATGGGCCAGGCTGTCGGGTTCTTCGCGCTCCAGCTGCAGGCGCAGCGCCTGGGCGGCGGGCTGGGCGGCATAACCGCCATAGCGCACCAGGCTCAGGTCACCCATCACCGCGCCGGGCAGGCGGTAGCCGGGCGGCGGCTGCACCCGCAGCATCTGCAACTGGCACAGCCGCAGGCCGTGGGGCGCCAGGCGCTCGGGCTGCAGGCCGTGCAGGTCGGTGTGGGTGCACAGCACCACGCGCTCGGCCTGCAGCACACCGCGCGACGTGCGCACCTGCGGCGCCTGCACGTCGAGCACCGCCTCCTGGAAGCGGAACTGCACGCCATGCACCTCGGCCAGCCAGCGTGCCAGCTGGCCGATGGCGGTGCGCGATTCCACCCGCAGCTCATGCGGGCTGTACAGCACCGCCTGCGCATCGGCCAGCGCCAGTGCGTCGGTGTGGCGGGCGGCTTGCGCAGGGGCCAGCAGCTGGCAGCCTTCTGCCATCGGCGTTTGCAGGAACTGCTGCAGCACCTCGGCCGCCGCGGGCCGGCGGGCCACCAGCCACAGGCCGGTGTGCAGCACCGCAATGCCGGCCTGCGGCGCCACCTGGGCCCACACGTCGCGGGCGCGGCGGGCGCGGCGCCAGGTGTCACCGGCCGATTGCCCGGTGACGGTGATGAAGCCGAAGTTGCGCACCGAGGCGCCGACGCAGGCGGCATCACGCTCGACCACGCACACCCGCAGGCCGCGGCGGGCGGCGGTGTAGGCATGGGCCAGGCCGACGATGCCGGCACCGACCACGATCACGTCGAAGTGGTCGCGGCTCATGGCTGCGGAACCAGGTCCATGCCGCGCAGCGTGCGGCCCACCGCGTCCACCGCCTGCTGCATTTCCTTGCGGCCGATGGCGCCGATGCAGCCGACGCGGAAGGTCCCCACCTCCGTCAGCTTGCCGGGGTAGAGCATGAAGCCCTGCTGCTTGCACCCGGCATACAACGTGGCGAAGCGGTAGCGCTCGTCGGCCGGCGCCAGGAAGGTGACGATGATGGGCGACAGGTGCTCGGGCGCCAGGAAGGTGCGCAGCCCCAGCGCGGCCATGCCATCGACCAGGGTGCGGCAGTTGTCGGTGTAGCGGGCCAGGCGGGCCGGTTGGCCGCCTTCTTCCTGGTACTGGGCCATGGCCTCGGCCAGCGCGGCCACCACATGGGTGGGCGGCGTGAAGCGCCATTGGCCGGTGCGTTCCATGTACTGGTGCTGGTCGTGCAGGTCCATGGCCAATGAATGGCTGTGGCCCGCGCAGCCCGCCATCACGTCCTGGCGCACGAACACGAAGCCCATGCCCGGCACGCCTTCCAGGCATTTGCCGCTGGCGGCGATCAAGGCATCGAAACGGATCTGCCGCGCATCGATGGGCAACGCGCCGAAGCTGCTCATCGCATCGACGATCAGGCCGCGGCCCAGGCGCTGGCAGACCTCGGCCACCTCGGCCAGCGGGTTGACGATGCCGGTGCCGGTTTCGCAGTGGATCAGGCCCACGTGGGTGATGCTGGCATCGGCCTGCAGCAGCGCGGCCAGTTCAGTGGCCGAGACGGGCAGCTGCTCAGGCCGGCTGGCGATGGTGGTGCGCCGGCCCATCAGTGTGGCCACCTTGCCCAGGCGCTTGCAGTAGGCGCCGTTGTCCAGCACCAGCAGGTGCCCGTCGCGTGGCACCACGGTGGCCACTGCGGCTTCCACGCTGAAGGTGCCGCTGCCTTGCAGGGGCACCACCACATGGCTGTGCTGTGCATGGATGATCTGCAGCAGGCCCTGGCGCACACGGGCGGTGAGGGCGTTGAAGTCGGCGTCCCAGGAGCCCCAGTCCTTCAGCATCGCCAGCTTGGTGCGCAGCGTGGTGGTCAGCGGGCCGGGGGTGAGCAGGATGTGGTCGCGGTCCATGCGGGGTGGGGTCAGCGGTCAGGTTGGCGCCAGGCCTGGGTGCGGCGCTCGATGCAGCGGCCCAGCACCAGGTACAGCAAGGTGACGAAGGCGGACACGGCGACGATGAGCACCGCCATCGCGGCGGCGGCGCCGATCTCACCCGATTCGTCGAGGTTGAGGATGGCCACCGAGGCCAGCCGCGTGTCGGGCGTGTACAGGAACACCACGGCTGAGATGGTGGTCATCGCATTGACGAAGAAGTAACGCGAGACGTCCAGCAGCGTGGGCAGGCACAGCGGCAGCGTGACGCGCCAGCAGGTCTTGTAGAACGGCACCTTGAGCGAAGCCGACACCGACTCGAACTCGGGGTCGATGGCCTTGAGCGTAGTCAGCAGCGTGAGGTGGCCGGTGGTGTAGAAGTGCACCACGGTGCACAGCACCAGCAGTGCGCCCGTCTGGTACAGGCCATGCAGCGGGTTGGCCGGCGCATTGAAGAAGAAGATGCTGCCCAGGCCCAGCACCAGGCCGGGCACCGCCATCGGCAACAGGGCCATCAAGCGCAGCAGCGGGCGCAGCAGCGCCAGGCCGCGGGTTTTGTCCAGCAGGTAGGCGCCGGCAAACACCAGCAGCGGCCCGGCCAGCGCGGTGCCGGCGGCCAGCTTCAGGCTATTGATGAGCGCATCGCCCAGCTCGGCGTCGATGATGCCCACCAGGTAGTGGTCCAGGCTGGGCTGGAGGTTGTAGGGCCACAGCTTGGCGAAGGACGCAAACACCGCCATGCCGAACATGGCCAGCATCAGCCCCACGATGAGCAGGCAGAAGGCGGTCATCGCCGCATCGAAGCCCCGCGCAGGTCGCGGCACCAGCGGCACCGCCCGGGCACCCAGCATCGCGGTCTGCCGCCGCTGCACCAGGCCATCGACGATGAAGCTCAGCACCGCCGGCGCCAGCAGCAGCAGGGCCACCACCGCGCCGCGCTGGAAGTCCTGCTGGCCGATGACCAGTTTGAAGACGTCGGTGGCCAGCATGTTGAAGTTGCCACCCACCACCTTGGGAATGCCGAAGTCGGTGATGACCAGCGTGAAGGTGACCATGCCGGCCGACACCAGCCCGTAGCGCGCGCCCGGCAGCGTGATGGTGAAGAACTTGCGCAGCCGGCGGGTGCCCATGGCGTCGGCGGCCTCATACAGCCGCGCATCGGCCATCGCCAGCGCGCTGACCAAAATCATCAAGGCATGCGGAAACACCGCAAAGCATTCGGCCAGCACGATGCCGGGCGCGCCGTACAGGCTTTGGAAGCCCAGCGCCGCCCACAGGTCCTTGGCCAGGCCCTGGTTGCCGAACCAGTAGATCAGCGAGATGGCCGACAGCAGCGAAGGCGCCAGCAAGGGCAGCAGGCTGATGCTGCGGAAGAGGCCCTTGGCCGGCATGCAGCTGCGGGT
>NZ_CAXFDV010000182.1:0-4396 GCF_964001545.1 uncultured Aquincola sp. | reverse complement strand
GGGTCTTCGCTGATGTGGGCCATGATGCGCAGCTCGATCTGCGAGTAGTCGGCACTGGCGATCTGGTGACCTTCGGGCGCAATAAAGGCCTCGCGCACGCGCCGGCCTTCGGGCGTGCGGATCGGGATGTTCTGCAGGTTGGGGTCGTTGCTGGACAGCCGGCCCGTCACCGCCACTGCCTGCGCATAGTTGGTGTGCACGCGGCCGGTGTTGGGGTTGATCATCAGCGGCAGCTTGTCGGTGTAGGTGCCCTTGAGCTTCGAGAGGCTGCGGTGCTCCAGCAGCCGGGCCGGCAGCGGATAGTCTGCGGCCAGCTTTTCCAGCACCTCTTCGTCGGTGGAAGGCGCGCCGCTGGCGGTCTTCTTCTGCACCGGCAGGCCCAGCCGGTTGAACAGGATCTCGCCGATCTGCTTGGGGCTGCCCAGGTTGAAGGGCTGGCCGGCGATCTCGTAGGCCTCCTGCTCCAGCGCCATCATGCGTTCGGCCAGCTGCTGGCTCTGGCGCGCCAGCGCGGCTGCGTCCACCAGCACGCCGTGGCGCTCGATGCGCTGCAGCACCTCGCTGGTGGGCAGCTCGATCTGCTCGTACACGTAGCGCAGGCTGGGCGCGGCGGTGCTCTGCTGCTCGATCTGCGGCCACAGCACGCGGTGCACGTCCAGCACCATCTCGCTGTCTTCGCCGCTGTAGGTGGTGGCGGTCTGCACGTCCACCTGCGCGAACGGAATCTGCTTGGCGCCCTTGCCGCAGATGTCCTCGTAGCTCAGGCCCTTGCGGCCCAGGTGGCGGTCGGCCAGCTTTTCCAGGCTGTGGGTGAGGTGGGCTTCCAGCACGTAGCTCTGCAGCAGCGTGTCGTGGCGCCAGCCGCGCACCTGGATGCCGTGGTTGGCCAGCACATGGGTGTCGTACTTGACGTTCTGGCCGATCTTGCCGGCGGCGGCGTCTTCCAGCCAGGGCTTCAGGCGCGCCAGCACCTCGTCCAGCGGTAGCTGGTCGGGCGCGTCGGCATAGTTGTGGGCCAGCGGCACATAGGCCGCCTGGTGCGCCTGCACCGCGAAGCTGATGCCCACGATGCGCGCATGCATCGGGTCGAGCGAATCGGTCTCGGTGTCCAGCGCGGTCAGCGACGCGGCCTGCAGCCGCTGCAGCCAGTCGTCCAGCCGTTCCCAGGTGGTGATGGTCTCGTAGCTGCCCTCCACCTTCACCGGCTCTTTCACGGTGGCGCCGGGCTGGGTGGGGTCGCCACGGCCTTCGGCAAACGGCTCGTCGGGCGAAGCGAACATCTGCCGCGTGGCGGCCATGCGCGCTTCCAGCTCGCGGCGCAGCGACTTGAAGCCGTAGCGGGCGTAGAAGTCCAGCAGCGCCGCGTTGTCGGGCTCGGCGAAGTGCAGCGCCGTCATCGACGCTTCTTCCGGCCAGCCGGCCACGTGGGCGGCCAGGTCGCAATCGGTGCGGATGGTCACCAGCTCGCGGCCCATCGGCAGCCAGTCGAGGGCCTTGCGCAGGTTCTCGCCGGCCACGCCCTTGATGCCGCCGGCCGCGGCCACCACGCCGTCCAGCGAGCCATGCTCGGCCAGCCACTTGACGGCGGTCTTGGGGCCCACCTTGTCGACGCCGGGCACGTTGTCCACGGTGTCGCCGATCAGCGTCAGGTAGTCGACGATGCGCCCGGGCGGCACGCCGAACTTGGCCTGCACGCCGGCAATGTCCAGCGACTCGTTGCTCATGGTGTTGATCAGCACCACCTGCTCGTCCACCAGCTGCGCCAGGTCCTTGTCGCCGGTGGAGATCACCACCTTGCCGCCGCGCGCGGCCACGGTGCGGGCCAGCGTGCCGATGACGTCGTCGGCCTCGATGCCCGGCACCTCCAGCACCGGCCAGCCCAGCAGCCGCACCACCTCGTGGATGGGCTTGATCTGCTGCGCCAGCGGCTCGGGCATGCTGGCGCGGTTGGCCTTGTACTCGGGGTACAGGTCGTCGCGGAAGGTCTTGCCCGGCGCGTCGAACACGCAGGCGGCATGCACCGCGGGGAACTGCGCGCGCAGCCGGGTGAGCATGGACACCATGCCGTGCAGCGCGCCGGTCGGGAAGTTGTCGGGCCCGCGCAGGTCGGGCAGCGCATGGTAGGCGCGGTACAGGTAGCTGCTGCCGTCCACCAGCAGCAGCGTGGTGGGCGGCGCCACGTCGGGCTCGGGCGTGCAGTGGGCGTCGTTGCCGGGGGCGGTGGTCGTCTCGGTCATTGGGTGATTGTGCGACGGCTGCAGCGGCCGCCTCGCTAGAATCCCGGCCATGAGCCCCGCCCGTTCCCTGCTGCCGTTTGCGGCGTCCCTCCTGGCCTTGTCGGCCCTGCACGGCACCGCCGCGGCCGAGCCGATCGAGCCCAAGGTGCAACAAACCGTGATCGAGGACGACGGCGTGCGCATCGAGGAACTGCGGGTGCGCGGGCAGACCCAGCGCCTGGTGGTGCGGCCCAAGGGCGGCGCTGCCGAGTACGAGATCATCCCTGCCGACGGCGCCCGCAACATGGTGCAGGCCGCCGGCGCCAGCCGCGGCGCGGCCGGCCAGCGGGTGTGGAACGTGCTCTCGTTCTGACGCGAAGTGGCCGTCTTCACCGAGGTCTCCGTTGACGAGGCCCGCAACTTCATCGCCCCGCTGGGCGTCGGCAACCTGACCGAGCTGCGCGGCATCCGCGCCGGCATCGAGAACACCAACTACTTCGTCACCACCGACGGTGGCGAGTACGTGCTGACGATCTTCGAGCGGCTGGGCTTCGAGCAGCTGCCCTTCTACCTGCACCTGATGCAGCACCTGGCGCAGCGCGGCATTCCGGTGCCCGACCCGCGCGCCGATGCGCAGGGCCGCATCCTGCACACGCTCAAGGGCAAGCCGGCCGCGCTGGTGGACAAGCTGGAAGGCGGCCACCAGCTGGCGCCCGACCTGCACCACTGCCAGCAGGTGGGCAGCATGCTGGCGCGCATGCACCTGGCCGGCCAGGACTACCCGCGCCAGCAGCCCAACCTGCGCGGCCTGACCTGGTGGACCGACACCATTCCCACGGTGCTGCCGCACCTGACGCCCGAGCAGCATGCGCTGATCACCGAGGAGCTGGCCTTCCAGCAGGCGCTGGCCGCCTCGCCGGCCTGCCAGGCGCTGCCGCGCGGGCCCATCCACGCCGACCTGTTCCGCGACAACGTGATGTTCGCGGGCCTGCCCGGCCATGAGCGGCTGACCGGCTTCTTCGACTTCTATTTCGCCGGCGTCGACAGCTTTTTGTTCGACATCGCGGTGTGCCTGAACGACTGGTGCATCGACCTGGACAGCGGCGCGCTGGTGGAAGAACGCGCCGCCGCCTTCGTGGCCGCCTACGAAACCCAACGCCCGCTGGACGGCAACGAACACCGGCTGCTGCCGGCGCTCATGCGCGCCGCGGCGCTGCGCTTCTGGACCTCGCGGCTGTGGGACTTCCACCTGCCGCGCGATGCGGCGCTGCTCAAGCCCCACGATCCCACCCACTTCGAACGGGTGCTGCGGGCGCGCATCGACAAGCCCTGGCACCCGGCGCGCTGAACCCCGCCCCATCGCCATGACGTTTTACCTTCACGAGGTCGCCCCGCGCCAGGGCATCGCCTGGACGCGCGAGGGCTTTCGCGCCTTCTTCAAGCGGCCGATGGCGCTGGCCAGCCTGTTCATCAGCTTCATGTTCGTCGGCGTGCTGGCCATGGCGCTGCCGGCCGGCGGCCTGCTGCTGGTGCTGGCGCTGCCGCTGCTGTCGCTGGGCTACATGATCGCCACCCGCTCGGTGCTCACCGGCGGGCCGGTGCACCCGGGCCAGCTGATCGAGCCGCTGCGCGCACCCGCCGGCCAGCCCGATGCCCAGCGCCGCCGCAAGACGCTGCTGATGCTGTGCGCGCTGTATGCGCTGGTCACGCTGCTCATCATCTGGCTGAGCAACAGCATCGACGGCGGCCGCTTCGACCGCCTGCAGGAGCTGATGGCCGGCGGCCAGGGCACCGACAGCGCCAACGAGGCCGAGGTGCAGCAACTGCTGGCCGACCCTTCGCTGATCAACGGCCTGCTGGTGCGCTTCGGGCTGGCGGCGCTGCTGGCCATTCCGTTCTGGCATGCGCCGGCGCTGGTGTGGTGGGGCGGCCAGGGCCTGGCGCAGGCGCTGTTTTCCAGCACGCTGGCGGTGTGGCGCACCAAGGGCGCCTTCTTCATGTACGGCGTGGCCTGGGCGCTGGTGGTGGGCGCCTTCGGCATCATCACCGCCACCGTGTTCTCGCTGATCGGCGCCCGCCAGCTGGTGGGCGTGGCCGCGATGCCGGCGGCGCTGATGTTCACCGTGGCCTTCTACGTGTCGCTGTACTTCAGCTTCGTCGACACCTTCGGCCAGCCGGAG
>NZ_CAXFDV010000181.1:0-7842 GCF_964001545.1 uncultured Aquincola sp. | reverse complement strand
TAGGCCACGCCAGCTTCCACCGCTTTGGGCAGCAGGGCCAGCGTGTCCAGGCCCTCGGGCAGCTCGACCCAGAAGAACATGCCGCCCTCGGGCAGCTGCCAGCGGCAGCCGGCGGGCAGGTGCTGCTCCAGCGCGGCCTTCATCGCATCGCGCTGGGCCTTGTAGCGGGCGCGGATGGTGGGCACGTGGCGGCCGAGGAAGCCGTCCTTGATGACCTCGTACACCACCCGCTGGTTGAAGCCCGGCGTGTGCAGGTCGGCCGCCTGCTTGGCCTGCAGCAGCTTGGGGTACAGCGGCTTGGGCGCCACCACGTAGCCCAGGCGCAGGCCCGGCGCCAGCACCTTGGAGAACGAGCCCAGGTACAGCACCTGGTCGGGGGCATGGGCGGCCAGCGGCGCGGCCGGCGGCTGGTCGAACCACAGGTCGCCGTAGGGGTTGTCTTCCAGCACCGGCAGACCCAGGCGCAGGCATTCGGCCATCAGCGCGTCGCGCCGCGCGGCGCCGATGCAGCGGCCGCTCGGGTTCTGGAAGTTGGGCAGCATGTACAGGAAGCGCGCGCCGCGCGCCGCCTGCAGCGCGGCCGGCACCGGGCCCTGGTCGTCGCAGTCCACCGGCAGAAACTCGGGCTCGTACGGCGCAAAGGCCTGCAGCGCGCCCAGGTAGGTGGGCGACTCCACCGCCACGGTGCTGCCCGGGTCCAGCATCACCTTACCGGCCAGGTCCAGGCCCTGCTGGGAGCCGGTGGTGATCAGCACCTGGTCGGCGTCCACCTTCATGCCCTGCGTGGCCAGTTGCGCGGCCACCCAGTCGCGCAGCGGGCCGAAGCCTTCGCTGGCGGCGTACTGCAGCGCTTCCTGGGGTGCATCGGTCAGCACGCGGGCGGCGGCCTCGCGCATGGCCTCGACCGGAAAGCCCTCGGCCGCGGGCAGGCCGCCGGCCAGCGAGACGATGCCGGGCCGCTCGGTCACCTTCAGGATCTCGCGGATGATCGATGGGTTGAGCCGCTCGGCGCGGCGGGCCAGGGTCCAGGTCATGTGGGCTTTCGGTCGGTGGGGGTGGGTTCGTCCAGCATCCAGGCCACGGCGGCCTCGGCATGCAGGGCGGTGCTGTCGAACAGCGGAAACGCATGCCGGGCCGGGTCCAGCAGCAGCGAGATTTCAGTGCAGCCCAGGATGACGCCTTGCGCACCACGGGCGGCCAGCCGGTCGATCACGCCCAGAAAGGCCTGGCGCGACGCCTCGCTGACCACGCCGCGGCACAGCTCATCGTAGATGACGGCATGCACCCGCGCGCGGTCGGCGGCCGGCGGCACCAGCACCTCCAGGCCGCTGCGCTGGCGCAGGCGGTCGATGACGATGGTGCTGTCTTCCATCGTGAAGCGGGTGCCCAGCAGGCCCACGCGCGACAGGCCGGCCGCACGGATGGCCGCGCCGGTGGCATCGGCGATGTGCAGCAGCGGCAGGCCGGCGGCGGCTTCGATGGTGTCGGCCACCTTGTGCATGGTGTTGGTGGCCAGCACCAGGCCCTGCGCACCGGCGCGCCACAGGCCCGAGCCCAGCGCGCCGAGGTGCTGCGCCGCGGCGGCCCACTGGCCGGCGCTCTGCCACTGCGCCACGGGCGCGAAGTCGACGCTGGCGATGCGCAGCGGCGCGCTGTGCAGCCCGCCCAGGCGGCGCGACACGCCCTGGTTGAGCAGGCGGTAGTAGACGGCGGTGGATTCCCAGCTCATGCCGCCCAGCAGTCCCAGCGTTTTCATCGTGCAGGCTCCTGCGGCGGGTGGACGGGCATGCGCTTGCCCAACAGCACGGTGGCGATGACGGCCAGCGCGAACAGCACGGTGACGAGGTCCAGCCGCTCGCCCAGCAGCGGCACGGCCACCAGCATCGAGGCAAAGGGCTGCACCAGCTGCACCTGGCTCACGCGCAGCGTACCGCCCAGCGCCAGGCCGCGATACCAGGCGAAAAAGCCCAGCCACATCGACACCAGGGACACGTAGGCAAAGCCGCCCCAGGCCGCGGGCCGCGCCTCGGCCAGCGCTGCCGGCTGCTGCAGCGCAATGCCGATGGCCCAGGGCAGCGTGATGGGCAGGCACAGCACCAGCATCCAGCAGATCACATGTTCGCCACGCAGGCCCTGGGCGGCCAGGCGGGCGCCGCCCACGTAGCCCACAGCGCCCGCCGCCACCGCGGCCAGCAGCAGGCCATCGGCCGCCTGCAGCCGGCCACCGCCCTGTACCGCCGCAAAAGCCACCACCAGCGCGCAGCCCAGCAGCGCACAGCCCCAGAAGGCGGGCGCCGGCCGCTGGCGCAGCCACACGGCGGCCACCACGGCGGTGGCCAGGGGCAGAAAGCCGTTGATCACCGAGGCATGGATGGCTTCGACATGGCGCACCGCAAAACCGCTGAACCACGGAAAGCCGAACACCACGCCGGCGGCGCTGACGGCCAGCAGGCCCCATTGCCGGCCCTGCGGCCGCGGCGCGCGGGTGGCCAGCAGGTACAGCGCGGACAGCAGGCCGGCCACCGCCGCGCGGCCGATGGCCACGAAGTCGGGCGGCAGCTGCGGCTGCGTGACGTCGCCGCCGGCCAGCCGCGTCATCGGAATGCTCAGCGAGAACATCAGCACACCGGCCAGGCCCAGCCACCAGCCGCGCCGCGCGGCGGCGGCGGTGCGTGCGGTATCGGCGGCGCGGTGGGCGGCAGCGGCGGGAGTGACCGGCAGCGTGGGGGCGGCAGTGTTCATCGCATTCGCTCCAAGGTGGGCAGCCCAGTCTAGGGGCACACACCAGCACAGTATCAGTACACTGCAGCAAACTCACCTGCCTTCTGTACTGTCGCCAGCGGCAGCACAGCCAGCCCCGCCGCATGCCACCGCTCGAGCCCCCGTTGACCCCCAACGCCCTGTCGCGCGATGGCGAAGCCACGCTGGCCGCCCAGCTGGCGGCGCGCTACGCCGAGCGCATCGAGCAGCAGCTGCTGGCGCCCGGCGCCCGATTGCCTTCGGTGCGCGAATGCGCGCGCCGCCACACCGTGAGCCCCAGCACCGTGGTGGCGGCTTATGACCAACTGGCCGCCCAGGGCCTGGTGGAAGCGCGGCCGCAGCGCGGCTTTTTCGTGCGCGGGCCGCAGGCGGGCCGCCGCGCGCTGCCGCCGCCGGCGGCCCATGCACCGCGCATCCGCCCGACCGATGCGGCGTCGATGATCCGCGGCATGTTCCACGGCGTGGGCACGCCCGGCCCCGGCATGGGCACGCTGCCGCCCGACTGGCTGGACCTGCCCCTGCTCAACGGCGCGATGCGGCGCGCGATGGCCGACGACGACAGCGCGCTGCGCTACGGCGAGCCGGCGGGCGACCTGCGCTTTCGCACGGCCTTCGTGCAGCGGCTGGCCGACGTGGGCATCGCCGCCACGCCGGCCCAGCTGCTCACCACCATGGGCGCCACCCATGCGCTGGACATCGTGTGCCGCACGCTCACCCAGCCCGGTGACGCGGTGCTGGTGGACGAGCCGGGCTGGCCGATCGAGTTCGCGCGCCTGTCGCGCATGGGGCTGCGGGTGCTGCCGGTGCCGCGCGGCGCCCAGGGCCCCGACCTGGAGGTGCTGCGCACGCTGGCGCAGGCGCATCGGCCGCGGCTGTACATCACCGTCTCGGTGCTGCACAACCCCACCGGCGCCATGCTGTCGCTGGCTGCGGCGCACCAGGTGCTGAAGCTGGCCGAAGCCTGCGACTTCACCATCGTGGAAGACGACACGTATGCCTACCTGGCGCCGGCCCATGTGCCGCGGCTGTCGGCACTGGACAACCTGCAGCGCAGCATCTACCTCACCGGCTTTTCCAAGATCCTGACGCCCAACTGGCGGGTGGGCTGCATCGCCGCCCATCCGGCGATGGTGGACCGGCTGATCGACACCAAGCTGCTGGGCATGCTGAGCACACCCACCGCGCCCGAGCGGGCCCTGGCGGTGACGCTGGAACAAGGCTCGCTGCGCCGCCATGCCGAGCGGGTGATCGTGCGGCTGCAGGCCGCGCGCCACCGCACGCAGCGGCTGGCGGAGGACGCGGGCTTTCGCTTCGTGGCGCCGCCGCAGGGCCTGTTCGGCTGGGTGGATGCGGGCCTGGACACCGAGCGCCTGACCGAGGCCATGCTCGACCGCGGCTGGCTGCTGGCGCCGGGCACGCTGTTCCATGCCGTGCCGCGGCCTACCACGCTGATGCGGGTGAACTTTGCGACGGCGCAGAACGCCGCGCTGTGGGACAGCCTGAGGCAGTTGCGTTCATTGCTTTGAGGCCGCCGGGGCGCGCGGTCTGCGCTTAACATGGGCGGGCGTATGCCCTCCACCTTGGCGCGGCGCGGATCGTGACTTTTGAATCAACCTTGCCTTTTGGCGCACCCGACCTGATGCGGGTGAGTGACTTCCAGCGGTACCTCGACGAGCTTGTGCTCACCGAGCGCAGCGAAGGCGTGCCTGGTTTTACCGCGTCGCTCAGCCCTTCGTTGATGATGGACCTGCAGCGGGTGGAGCAAAGCGGCCAGCAGGCCGACGTGCTGGTGGTCATCGCGGCCAGCCTGCGGCACGGCCATTCGCTGGCGGTGCACCTGCAAAGCGGCGAGAAGGTGCTGCCGCTCACGGTGTTTCCGGCGCAGCAGCTGGCGCACTGCCCGGTGCCGCTGGAAGAGCTGCTGGGCGGCCGGCTGTCCGACCTGCGGGTGATGCATGTGGAGCCGGCGGTGCTGCGGCCGCCGGGCGATCCGCAGGCCGCGCTGGTGGGCGACCGCCACCTGTACCACCCGCTGCCCCAGCTCACCTGGGACATGGCGCTGCGCGGCGCCCGCGACGAGCTGCTGCCCGAGATCGCCGGCCAGGCGGCCTACCGCATCTCGCCGGGCACCGACCTCCGCAACCTGGGCCTCAGCGGCACGCTGCTGGCCGCGGTGCAGCGGCTGCAGCGCCAGTCCATCAACCTGCGCGACCTGGCCGAATGGCCCGGCTTCGACCGCGTGCGCGCCGCCCGGCTGCTGAATGCGCTGTACCTGCAGGCCGGGCTGATCGTCAGCCGCACGCACCCGGCGGCGACGGGCGGGCGCTGAGTTCGCCCCCAAGCCACCGGCACGGCCGGTGGATCAGCGCTCGATCAGCTTGAAGCTGCCGGTGGCCAGCGCCACCAAGGTGCCCTCAGCATCGTGTGCCTCGCCGCGCGCAAAGCTGATGGAGCGGCCGCGCCGCTCGCAGCGGGCGGTGCACACCACGTCGCCACGGGCGGCGGCCACGAAGTGGATGCTGAGGTCGATGGTGGCCACGCCGAACTGCGTGGGCGCATGCGATCGCACCGCCGCGGCCAGGCCGCAATCGAACAGCACCGACAGCGCGCCGCCATGCACATCGCCCCGGCTGTTGGCATGCGCGGCCTTGAAAGGCAGGCGCACGCGCGCCTGGTCGTCGCCCACCGCTTCGCCCTGCAGGCCGAAGGTGGCGGCCAGCGGGATCTGCAGGCCGAAGAGGGTGTCTGGGGGAAAGGAACTGCTCATGCGGCCATGATGCCTGCAGTGCGCAGCATGACGCTCAGCGTGCGCCGAGGGCTTCCCAACGCTCCAGCGCGGCCAGCAACTCGTCGTCGATGGCGCTGTAGCGGGCCTGCAGCTCGGCCACCTTCTGGTGGGTTTCGCGGGCGTAGATGCCGGGGTCGGCCAGCTGCTCGCCCAGCGTCTTCTGCTCGGCTTCCAGCGCCTCGATCTTCGCGGGCAAGGCGTCCAACTCGCGCTGCTCCTTGTAGCTGAGCTTGCGGGCCGGCGCCGCCGGCTTGGCGGCGGTGGGCGCGGCCACCGGCGCAGGAGCCGGCACTGCGGCCGCAGCCGCTGCAGCCGCCGAGGCCGCCGACACCGCACGTGACCGGTTGCGCTGCTGCAGCCAGTCTTCGATGCCGCCTTCGTACTCGCGCCACAGGCCCGGCCTGGCGTCGCCCTCCCAGGCGATGGTGCTGGTGACCACGTTGTCGACGAAGCGCCGGTCGTGGCTGACCAGGAACACGGTGCCGCTGTACGACTGCAGCAGCTCTTCCAGCAGCTCCAGCGTGTCGATGTCCAGGTCGTTGGTGGGTTCGTCCAGCACCAGCACGTTGGCCGGCAACGCGAACAGGCGCGCCAGCTGCACCCGGTTGCGTTCCCCGCCCGAGAGCGTGCGCACCGGGCTGTTGGCGCGCTCGGGCGAAAACAGGAAGTCGGTGAGGTAGCTCATCACATGCTTGCGCTGGCCGCCGATCTCCACCCACTCGCTGCCGGGGCTGATGGTGTCGGCCAGCGTGGCGTCCAGGTTCAGGCCGGCGCGCATCTGGTCGAAGTAGGCCACCTGCAGGTTGCTGCCGCGGCGCACGCTGCCCTGCGTGGGTTCCAGCTCGCCGAGGATGAGCTTGAGCAGCGTGGTCTTGCCGCTGCCGTTGGGGCCGACCAGGCCCACCTTGTCGCCGCGCAGGATGGTGGCACTGAAGCCGTCGATCAGCGTGCGCTCGCCGAAGCGCTGGCTGACGTCGCGCAGCTCCGCCACGATCTTGCCGCTGGGCGCGCCCGAATCCACTTCCAGCTTCACCTGGCCCAGCGATTCGCGGCGGCGGGCGCGCTGCTCACGCAGCGCCTGCAGCCGCTGCACCCGGCCCACGCTGCGGGTGCGCCGCGCTTCCACGCCCTTGCGCACCCACACCTCCTCCTGCGCCAGCAGCTTGTCGGCGCGGGCATTGGCCAGGGCTTCGTCTTCCAGCTCGCGGGCCTTGGTGGCCTCGTAGGCGCTGAAGTGGCCCGGGTAGCTGCGCAGCACGCCGCGGTCCAGCTCGACGATGCGGGTGGCCACCGCGTCGATGAAGGCGCGGTCGTGCGAGATGAGCAGCAGCGCGCCGCCCCATTCGTTGAGCAGCGTCTGCAGCCAGACGATGGCGTCCAGGTCCAGGTGGTTGGTGGGCTCGTCCAGCAGCAGCACGTCGGGGTGGGCGGCCAGCGCCTGGGCCAGGGCCACGCGCTTCTTGGTGCCGCCCGACAGCGCGTCCACCACCGCCGCGGGGTCCAGGTGCAGGCGCTGCAGCGTCTCGTCCACCCGGCGTTCCCAGTTCCAGCCGTCCAGCGCCTCGATGCGGGTCTGGATCGCGTCCAGGTCGTCGCCGGGCTCATGCGCCTCGTAGCGGGCGCGCAAGGCCTTGGCTTCGGCCACGCCCTCGCTCACCACCTCGAACACCGTGGCACCGGCCGCGAAGTCGGGCTCCTGCGGCACATAGAAGCGGCGCACGTTCTGCTGCGCCTGCAGCAGGCCGTCGTCCAGCTTTTCCAGGCCGGCCAGCACCTTGAGCAGCGACGACTTGCCGGCGCCGTTGCGGCCGATCAGCGCGACCCGCTCACCCGCTTCCAGCGAAAAGCCCGCGCCATCGAGCAGCGGGACGTGGCCGAAGGCCAGATGGGCGTTGGAAAGTGACAGCAGGGCCATGGTGCAGGGCAATCGGGGGCGGGCAACAGGCGAGCATACCTGCCGGGCCGGTCGCGTCAGGCGCCGGGCTCAGGCCGAAATTGCATGCTCCCCGCCCAGGGCCTCCACCAGGTCGGGGATCAGCTGCCGCAGCTCGCCGGTGGCGATGGCGGCATCGGCTTCGAAGGCTTCGTCCTTTTCCACCTTGGGCAGGCCTTCGAACACACTGTCGAGGAAGGCGATCTTGCGCACCTGGCCGGTGTCGCTGAGCACGAAGGACACGCGGCCCTGCCAGGTGAGTGCCAGCCGCGTGGGCAGCTTGCCGCTGCGGATGTGCTCGCGCACCTCCTCGATGTCCAGCGCATGGCGGGCGTAGCGCACCACCGACTTCATCTCGTCC
>NZ_CAXFDV010000180.1:0-23948 GCF_964001545.1 uncultured Aquincola sp. | reverse complement strand
GCTGCCCGATGTGCCCACCGTGGCCGAGCAAGGCTTTGCCGGCTTCGAGATGACGCAGTGGTACGGCGTGCAGGCACCGGCCAACCTGCCGGCACCCGCGCTGGAGCTGCTGGCCTCGGCCTGCGCCAAGGCCATCACCGCACCGGCGGCGATGGACCACCTGTCGAAGGAAGCGGCCATTGCCGTGGGCAGCACGCCGGCCGAGTACGCCCGCTTCATCGCCCAGGAGCAGCAGCGCTGGAAGCCGGTGCTGGCGCGCGCCAAGGTGCGGCCCGACAACTGAAAACAGCCGGCCGCGGGTTATGGTGCGGTGATGTGCCACACGACGCCACCCGCCCGGCGGGCCCTGCGCCTGAAGCTGCCCGTCCTGCTGGCCGCGCTGGGGCCGGGCCTGGCCGCCAGCGTGCCCGCGGCCGCCGCCGGCCTGGCGGGCCCCACCGAATGCATCGTGCCGGCCAAGCCGGGGGGCGGCTTCGACCTCAGCTGCAAGCTGGCGCAAGGCGGGCTGCTGGCGGGTGGCTTCATCACCCAGCCGATGCGCGTGACCTACATGCCCGGCGGCATCGGCGCGGTGGCCTACAACACCGTGGTGGCGCAGCGGCCGGCCGATGCGCGGGCCATCGTGGCGTTTTCGGGCGGCTCGCTACTCAACCTGGCGCAGGGCAAGTTCGGCCGCCACACCGGGCATGAGGTGCGCTGGCTGGCCGCGGTGGGCACCGACTATGGCGCCGTGGTGGTGGCCGCCTCGTCGCCCTACAAGACGCTGGCCGACGTCATGGCCGCCTGGAAGGCCGACCCCGGCAAGG
Source organism: uncultured Aquincola sp. (assembly GCF_964001545.1). Taxonomy (NCBI): domain Bacteria; kingdom Pseudomonadati; phylum Pseudomonadota; class Betaproteobacteria; order Burkholderiales; family Sphaerotilaceae; genus Aquincola; species uncultured Aquincola sp. The sequence goes on along the minus strand of NZ_CAXFDV010000180.1, from coordinate 23,142 downwards.
TGGTGCTGGGCGCCGGCGGAACGCTGGGCAGCCAGGACTGGATGAAGGCCGCGCTGCTGGCCAGGGCCGCGGGCGTCAACCCCAAGGCCATGCGCTTCGTGGCTTTCGAAGGCGGTGGCGAGGCCATCACCGCGCTGCAGGGCGGCCACATCCAGGTGCTGACCGGCGACGTGGCCGAGACCCTGCAGCAGCTGCGGGCCGGCCGGCAGCTGCGCATCCTGGCGGTGATGGCCGAACGCCGCCTGCCCGGCGAGCTGGCCGACGTGCCCACCGCCCGCGAAGCCGGCGCCGATGTGCTGTGGCCCATCGTGCGCGGCTTCTACATGGGCCCCCAGGTGCCGGCCGACGACTACCGCGCCTGGACCGAGGCCTTCCAGCGCCTGATGGCCTCGCCCGCCTATGAGCGACTGCGCAGCGAACGGGGCCTGTACTCGTTGAGCCTGGTGGGCCCCGAGCTGGACGCCTACGTGCAACGGCAGATCGCGCAGTACCGCGGCCTGGTGGCCGAAGTGGGCCTGCAGGCGGCGCGGTAGCCGCCCCGGGGACGGGCGCGTGCCGAGCCGGGCGCGCTACCCTCGGGCCATGCCTTCTGCCGCCCGCCCTTCCATCGCCCGTGCAGCCGCCTGGATGGCCGGCTGGTTGACCCTGATGGTGGTGATCGCCGTGGCCGGCCGCGAAGCCTCGCGCGAGCTGTCGGTGTTCCAGGTCATGCTGTTGCGTTCCACCCTGGGCATGGCGATGCTGTGGCCGCTGGTGCGCGCCGCGGGAGGCCTGGCCGCGGTGCGCACGCAGCGGCTGCCGCAGCACATCCTGCGCAACGGGGTGCACTACGCGGCGCAGTACGGCTGGTTCGTGGCGCTGACGCTGATACCGCTGGCGCAGGTGGTGTCCATCGAGTTCACCATGCCCATCTGGTCGGCCGCGCTGGCGGTGGCCTTTCTGGGCGAGCGCATGAACGGCCGCAAGTGGCTGGCGGTGCTGCTGGGCCTGGTCGGCGTGGCGGTGATCGTGCAGCCGCGGGCCGGCGAGATCAACGCGGGCCAATGGATCGCGCTGGTCGCGGCGCTGGGTTTTGCAGTGTCGGTGGTGCTGGTGAAGTCGCTCACCCGCACCGATGCGGCGGTGGCCGTCAGCTTCTGGATGCTGGTGGTGCAAAGCGCCATCGGCCTGGTGCCCGCGCTGCTGAGCTGGCGCTGGCCCTCGGCGGTGGCCTGGGGTTGGGTGGTGGTGGTGGCGTTCTGCGGCACCTACTCGCACTACTGCTTTGCACGCGCCATGCAGCATGCCGATGCCACCGTGGTGGTGCCCATGGACTTTGCCCGCGTGCCGTTGACGGCCCTCACCGGCTGGCTGCTGTATGCCGAGCGGCTGGACCTGTTCACCGCGCTGGGCGTGGGCCTGATCCTGGCGGGCAACCTGCTGAACGTGCTGCGCTGGCCGCTGCGCAGCGCGGCGGTGCGGCACGAAGCCTGAGGCGCGGCTTTCAGCCGGCCGCCGCGTCGGCGCCAGCCGGGTCGATGCGCGCCAGCTCGATGGTGGCCAGCAGCCCGCCTTCGTTCGGCTCACGCGCCAGCCGCAGCTGCCCCCGGTGCCGCTGCACGATGGAGTGGACGATGGCCAGCCCCAGGCCGGCACCCGCCCCGCGCGCATTGCTGGCGCGGAAAAAGCGCTGCGTGGCCTGCGGCAGCTCGTCCTCGGGCATGCCGGGTCCGTTGTCGCTGACGTGCAGCTGCAGCCGCTGCACCGTGGCCTCCAGCTTCACCGTCACGCGGCCACCGGCCGGTGCATGGCGCAGCGCGTTGTCCAGCAGGTTGGCCAGCGCCTCTTCCAGCAGCTCGGCCCGGCCCTGCGCCCACAGCGGCGCGGCGGGTGCTTCCAGGCCCAGGTCGATGCCCCGCTCACGCGCGGCAGGCCACCAGCGGGTGACCACGCCACGGGCCAGCGCGGCCAGGTCCACCGGTTCGTCGGGCAGCTCGGCCGCATCGGCACGCGCCAGCGCCAGCATCTGGTTGGCCTGGCGGATGGTGTGCTTGAGCTGGCCGCGGATGGCCTGCAGGGTCTCGCGCACGCGGTCGGCGTCCGGCTCGCGCTGCGCGAAGGTCACCTGCGTGAGCAGCGTGGACAAGGGCGTGCGCAGCTGGTGCGAGGCATCGTCGAGAAAGCGGCGCTGGGCGCCCAGCAGGTCGCGGTGGCGCACCATCTGCTGGTTCATCGCCTCCACGAGCGGCAGCACGTCGGCCGGCACGCGGTCGGTCTGCACCGGCGACAGGTCGTGCGGCTCGCGCGACTGCACCTCGGCGCGCAGCTGCCGCAGCGGCCGCAACGACCAGGTGACGGCCGCGGCCACCATGCCGGCCGCGAACAGCGCCAGCAGCAGGTCGCGCGCCACCGCGCCCCAGATGAACTGGCGGCTGAAGGCCTGGCGCGGGCGCAGGTCCTCGGCCACCTGGATCACCAGCCGGGTGTCGGGCCGGCCGGCGATGGGCGGGTCGATCGGCCGCACATAGGTGCCGATGCGCACCGGCCCGTCCACGTAAGCCGCGGTCTCGAAGTGGGGCTGGCGCAGCGCCAGCGGGGCCTTGGGCATCGGCAGGTCGGGGCTGCCGATCTCCACCAGCCCGTCTTCGGTGGCCACGCGGTAGAACACCGGGCCGCTGGCGGTCAGCTCGAACAGCTCGAACATCACGTAGGGCAGCTCCACGCCCAGGCCGCCGCTGTCGGTGGACACATTGGCATCGATGGCGCGGATGGCGCCATACAGCGAGCGGTCGAAGGCCGCGTTCACCGCCGCCTCGGAGCTGCGCCAGGTGAGCCAGGCCTGCGCGATGCCGCCCACCAGCACGCCGGCCAGCAGCACCAGCATCAGCGTGCGGCGCAGGCTCAGCCGGTGCAGCGACTTCAGGCTCACGCCATCGCCTCCAGCACATAGCCCAGGCCGCGCAGGGTCACGATCTGCGTGCCGCTGCCCACCAGGCGCTTGCGCAGGCGGTGGATCAGCACCTCCACCGCTTCGGGGTGCACGTCGGCATCGTCGGGAAACACCTTGTCCAGGATGTCCTTCTTGGCCAGCGGCTGGCCGGGCGCCTGGATCAAGGTGCGGAGCAGCGCATGTTCGCGCGCCGACAGCGCCAGCGCCTCGCGCCCCACCTGGAAGCGCTTGGCCACCGTGTCGTAGCTGAGCTGGCCGCAGGACAAGCGCGCCGCCTCGCGCCCGCGCGAGCGGCGCACCAGCGCCAGCAGCCGGGCTTCCAGCTCCTCCAGGTCGAAGGGCTTGGCCAGGAAGTCGTCGGCACCGGCGGTGAGCGTGGCCACGCGTTCGGCCAGCGTGTCGCGCGCGGTCAGGATGATGATGGGCAGGTGTTCCTGGTCTTCGCGCAGGCTTTCCAGCACGTCGTGGCCGGCCAGGCCCGGCAGCCCCAGGTCGAGGATCAGCGCGTCGTAGCGCTGGGCCCGTATCGCCCGCCGCACCAGGCGGCCGTCGGCCACCCAGTCCACCTGATAGCCGCTTTGCGCCAGTGCGCGCACCAGCCAGTCGGCCAGGGCCGATTCATCCTCCGCCAGCAGCAGGCGCATCGCTCTCCCCACGGTTCGCAACCTCGACAGCGGCCGATTGTCCGCGGCAGCGGCTTGGGCGCGCGCGATGTGGACGTGGTGCTGCTGGGCCACCTGCACGGCGACCATTCGGTGGACACGCCCGAGTGGGCCAGGCAGACCGGCGCGCAGTACTACGGCTCCAAGGCCGCCTGCGAAGAAGCGGTGACCTACGGCGTGCCCGCGGCCAAGTGCACGGCGCTGTACGGCGGCGAGAGCGTGGCACTCAATACCTACGTGACGATGCGGGTGGTCCGCTGGGTGCACAGCATCGGCTGCGGCCAGCTGCAGAACGGCGGCGGCATCGAGACCTTTGGCTACCTGTTCACCGCCAGGACGCCGGACAAGACCCTGACCTGCTACGTGACCGACAGCGGCGCCGGCGGCCGCGACCTGACCACCGACCAGGTGGACCGCGACGGCATCAACCGCGGCGCGCCGCTGACCAACCTCTCCAAGGCCGTGCGCGAGGCGGGCATTGATGGCTTCGAGGTGTGGCAAGGCGGGCCCGAGTCGCGCGTGGTCAACCAGGCGCGCACCGTGGTGCCGGCCTTCGACGTCAAGTACTTCATGCCCCACCACTACGGCGCGCGCGGCGGCTTCAACATCCTGGGCGGGCTGCACTACCCCTACGTGGAAGACGAGATGCCCGAGCTGAAGAAGCTGCTGGCCGCCAGCGGCGTGCCACAGATCTACTCGAAGAACTACTTCGACGCCTACGTGTACGACAAGACTGGCGTGCGCCAGGTCGACAACGCCGAAGTCAAGGCCGCGATGGGCCTGCCCGCCAGCGGCCCCGGCCCCACGCCCCAGGGCGTGAACCCCCGCGCCGGAGACATGGAATGCGCCGGCGATTGATCGGCAGGGCGGCGCCCCTCGGCCACCCCACGCCGCGCCACGGTCGCCGCGCCTTCGCCGCCCTGCTGGCGGGTGGCCTGCTGGCCGGCACGCCGCTGGCGCAAGCCGGCGCGGCTGCCAGGCCGGGCAAGCCCCCCGCGGTGGCCTGGGACCTGCTGGCCCAGGCGCGCCCGGCGGCCAAGGCCCTGGGCGCGCCCATCGCGTTTCCACCGGCGCTGGACCAGCTGGACGGCCGCCAGGTGACGATCACCGGCTCCATGGTGCCGCTGGAAGCCAGGTTCGAGCAGACGCGCTTCCTGCTCACCCAGCAGCCGCAGGACTGCGAGTCCTGCATCGAAGGCGGCCCCTCGCGTTATGTCGAGGTGCGCAGCCAGCCGCTGCACTACAGCGGCCAGCCCTACACCATGACCGGCCGGCTGCAGCTGCTGCGGCAGGACGCTTCGGGCCTGTACTACCGGCTGCTGGACAGCAGGCTGGCCGCGTCCTAACGCTGCCCCGGTGCGCCAATGCCCGCCGCCCACCCGGCGTGACTTGTGCCACTGGCCCCAACGATCAGTTCACATCGCGCCGTCAAGAACTGATCGACGGCACCGAAGAAGGAGATCAGCAGCACCCCGCCCTTGCCATGACACTCCGCCTGCGCGTCCTGCAATGGGTTCAGGACACACGCGCGCTCTACCAGGACCCGGACACCGAGACCGCGCGCATCCGTGCCGCGCTGCTCGGTCAGGTCATGCGCCTGACGCCGCTGATGATGCTGGCCAACGTGGGCTGCGGCCTGCTGGTGCTCTGGTGCTTCCGGGCCACGCTGGTGCTGGGCTTGTGGCTGTGGTTCGGCGGCCTGCTGCTCACGGCCACCGCGGCCATGCTGGGCTGGCGGCGCGACCGTGATCAGCAGCGCGAGATGGCCTCGGGCCGCGCGATGGGCCGCTCGACCGTGCATGCCACGCTGCTGGCCGGCCTGTGGGCGGTGGTGCCGCTGGTGTGGTTTCCGGCCGCGCAGCCCGGCCAGCAGCTGCTGGTGGCCACGCTGGTGGCCGGCATGCTGGCCGCCGGTGCCTTCGTGCTGAGCCCCCTGCCCCGCGCCAGCCTGGCCTGGGCCGGCATCCTCACCGCCGCTGCCTTGGGCGCCCTGCAGCAGACACCCGACCCCACGCTGGTGGGCGTGCAGTTGCTGATGTGCTTCTACGGCCCGGTGCTGGCCATCGGCGCACAGTCGGCGGCGCGCAAGCATGTGGCGGTGCTGCGGGCACAGGCGCAGGCCGAGCGGCAGCAGCGCATGCTCAGCATCTTGCTGGACGACTTCGAGCAGAGCGCCGACGACGCCTTGTGGCAGACCGATGCCGGGGGCTGCCTGAGCCATGCCTCGCCCCGGCTGGCCGAGCTGCTGGGCCCCGGCCTGCTGGCCCGACCCTGGATGGCGCACCTCGAGGCCTGCGTGGTGGAAGGGCTGGCTGCGCTGCGCGAAGCCATGGACACCGGCCGCCCTTTCCGCGGCGTGCAGCTGACCGTGCGCTCGGCCGATGGCGGCCTGCGCCGCCTGTCGGTGCAGGGCAAGCGGGTGATGGACGAGCAGGGCCGCACGCAGGGCTGGCGGGGTGTGCTGTCCGACGTCAGCGACCGGGTGGCGGCGCAGGCGCGGCTGCATGAGCTGGCGCACCGCGATTCGCTCACCGGCCTGTCCAACCGCCACACCCTGCGGCAGGCCCTGGCCGATGCGGTCAAGGCCCGGCAACCGGTGGCCCTGCTGTTCCTCGACCTCGACCAGTTCAAGGCCGTGAACGACACCCTGGGCCATACCGCCGGCGACGAGGTGCTGCGCACGGCCGCGCAGCGGCTGCAGCAATGCATGCGGCCTGGTGACCTGGTGGCGCGGCTGGGCGGCGACGAGTTTGCGGTGCTGATGCCGCAGACCCGCCAGGAGGCCGATGCGGCGGCGCTGGCGCAGCGCCTGATCGATGCGCTCACCCGGCCGATCACCCTGGACGCGCGGCGGCTGCGCATCGGCGCCAGCGTGGGTGGGGCGCTGAGCGGCGCAGGCGAGATCGGCGTCGATGAACTGCTGGTGCGCGCCGACATGGCCTTGTACGCAGCCAAGGCGCAGGGCCGGGGCCGCTTCGTGCCGTACACGCAGGCGCTGGGCGACCACAGCCGCCGCCGCGGCGACATCGAGCAGGGCCTGCGGCATGCGCTGCAGCAGGGCGAGATGGCGCTGCACTGGCAGCCCAAGGTGGACGTGCACAGCGGCGAGGTGGTGGGCGCCGAAGCCTTGCTGCGCTGGCAGCACCCGCAGCTGGGCCAGGTGTCGCCGGCCGAATTCGTGGTGGTGGCCGAGCAGGTGGGCCTGATCGACGAGATCGGCCACTGGGTGCTGCTGCAGGCCTGCCGGGCCGGTGCCGGCGAGCTCGATGGCCTGGTGGTGTCGGTCAACGTATCGCCCAGCCAGCTGGTGGACGACCACTACGTGTCGCGCGTGCGGGACGTGCTGCACGGCACCGGCCTGCCCGCGAGCCGGCTGGAACTGGAGATCACCGAGTCCATCTTCATGGGCGGCATCGAGTGCGCGCTGCAACGGCTGCGCGCCCTGCGCAGCCTGGGCGTGCGGGTGGCGCTGGACGACTTCGGCACCGGCTATTCGTCGCTGGCCTACCTGCGCCGCTTTCCGTTCGACACCCTCAAGATCGACCGCGCCTTCGTCAGCGAGATCCTGCTGCGCAAGGACGCACGCGCCATCGTGCAGACCATCGCCACCATGGCCAAGACGCTGGGCATGCGCACCGTGTGCGAAGGCATCGAATCGGCCGAGCAGCTGCAGGCCGTGCGTGAAGCCGGCTGCGACGAGGTGCAGGGCTACCACGTCTCGCGGCCGCGGCCGCTGGCCGAGTTCATCGACTGGCGGTCGCAGCGGCGCGCTGCCTTGCAGGCCCTCAATCCACCGTGATGTGGGCCGCCTTGACCAGCGCGCCCCAGCGGCTGATCTGCCCCTGCAGGAAGCTGGCGAATTCCTTGGGCGTGCTGCCCACAGCATCGATGCCCAGCGCGGCCAGGCGCTGCTGCACCTCGGGCGCGCGCGTGGCCTCACGCACCACCTGGGCCAGGCGGTCGACGATGGCCGGGGGCGTGCCGGCCGGCGCAAAAAAGCCGTTCCACTCCAGCACCTCGAAGTTGGGATAGCCGCTTTCCTGGAAGGTGGGCACCTGCGGCAGCGCCGCCATGCGCCGCGGGCCGGTGGTGGCCAGCGCGCGCAGCCGACCGGCCTGCACGTAGCTCAGGCCCGAGACCGGGTTGGCGAAGTAGGCCGACACCTGCCCGGCCAGCAGGTCGGTGATGGCGGGCGCGCCACCCTTGTAGGGCACGTGCACCCAGTCGATGCCCGCTTCGCGGCGCAGCAGCTCGGCCGCCAGGTGCGCCGTGCCACCCGCGCCGTAGCTGGCGTAGTTGAGCTGGCCCGGGTGCGCCTTGGCAAAGTCCACCAGCTCCTTGAGCGTCTTGTACGGCGCGCTGGCCGGCACCACCAGCAGGTTGGGCATGTTGATGGCCTGCGACACCGGCAGCAGGTCTTTCACCGGGTCGAACGGCAGCTTGCGCAGCACCGCATTGACGGCATACGGAAAGGTGTCGAACAGCAGCGTGTAGCCATCGGCCGGCGACTGCACCACCGACTGCGCGGCGATGATGCCGCTGGCGCCCGGCTTGTTCTCGATGACCAGGGTCTGGCCCAGCAGCGGGCCCATGGCCTGCGCCAGCAGCCGGGCATTGCCGTCGGCCCCGCCACCGGCCGCATAGGGCACCACGATGCGGATGGGCTTGTTCGGAAAGCCGGCCGCGCCCTGCGCCCGCACGGCCGGCCCCGCCAGCAGGCCGGCCGTGGCGGCCAGGCCGCCGACCACCACGCGCCGGCGGCTGCCGCAAAAGCGTTCGTCGAATGTCATCATCGTCTCCTTCGTTGAATGTGATCAGGGCCGCGAACGCCGATGAAACTGCAGTTCCTTCAGACGCTGGCGATGGTGATGCGCCATGGCTCCTTCGCCGAGGCCGCCAAGGAAGTGAGCCTGACCCCCAGTGCGGTGAGCCTGCAGATGCGGCAGCTGGAAGACTGGTTCGGCCAGCCGCTGTTCGACCGCTCGGCCCGCCATGTGCGGCCCACGCCCTTCGCGGCCGAGGTGGCCGCCACCATGACCCATACGCTGCAGGCGCTGGAAGCGCTGCGCCGCCGCCACCAGACCGAAGTCTCGGGCCGGGTGCGGCTGGGCACGGTGGAATCGGTGCAGGTGACGCTGCTGCCACAGGCGCTCAAGCGGCTGCAGCGGCGCGCGCCGGCGCTGCAGTACCAGCTGATGCGCAGCCTGTCGTCCGACCTGCTGGACGACGTCAAGGCCGACCGGCTGGACGTGGCGGTGCTGGTGCGGCCGCAGGCCGGCGGCTCCAGCCGGCTGGCCTGGTTTCCGCTGGTGCGCGAGAACTTCGTGCTCATCGCCCCGCCCGATGCACGCAAGGGCACGCCGGTGGAGATGATGCGGCGCCACCCGTGGATCCGCTTCGACCGCGCCACCACCGGCGGCCACATCGCGGCGCAGTACGTCAACAAGGTGGCGCCGCGGCTGCGCTGCGCCTTCGACCTGCCGGGCACCGAGCCCATCGCCGCGATGGTGTCGGCCGGGCTGGGGGTGTCGGTGGTGCCCGCGCTGCGGCAGGAGCTGCTGGACGCCTACCCGCTGCAGCAGATCGCGCTGGGCCGGCATGCGCCGGTGCGCCACATCGCGATGGTGTGCCGCGCGGCCGATGCCGAAAGCGCGCGCACCCGTGTGCTGCTGGAAGCCTTCACGCAGGCCGCCGAAGAACGTTACCGCGACAACCCGCACACCCGACCTCACGACGCCGCGGGCTCAAAGCCGTAGAGCGCGGCCGGGTTGTCCACCAGCACCTGCCGGCGCAGCGCCGCATCGGGCAGCCAGCGCGCCAGGCGGTCCAGCAGCGCCGCATCGTCGGGCTTGGTGGTCGTTTCAGTGGGGTGCGGCCAGTCGCTGCCCCACAGCAGCCGCTGCGGCACCCGGGCCGCCCATTCGGCCGCAATGGCCTGGCGGCTGTCGGGGCCGTGGGCGGGCACCGGGTCGTCGAGGTAAGGCGCCGAGAGCTTGACCCAGGCCCGCCCCGCCGCCAGCAGCCGGGTGACGATGCCGAAGGCCGGGTGCGCCACGCCAGCGTCATGCGGCAGCCGCGCGAAGTGGTCGAACACGATGGGCAGCGCCAGCGACTCCACCAGTGCCTGGTGGGCCACGATCTGGTCGGCCCGCCAGTGCAGCTGCACATGCCAGCCCAGCGGCGCGATGCGTGCGGCCAGCGGCGCCACCATGTCGAAGCCGGTGACGGCGGTGGCGGGGTCGAACAAGGTGAAGCGGATGCCGCGCACGCCGCCTTCATGCAGCCGGGCCAGCGTGGCGTCGTCCACGTCGGGGTGCAGCACCGCCACGCCGCGGGCGCGCTGCGGGCCCAGCTGCGCGATGGCGTCCAGCGTCACCCGGTTGTCGGTGCCATACACCGTGGGCGTGACGATGACGGTGCGGCTGCAGCCCAGCCGCTGCTGCAGGCCGCGGTAGTCGGCCACCGTGGCCTGTGACAGCACGCGCGCCGGATCGCCGATGGACGGAAAGCGCGTGTCGTAGATGTGGATGTGTGCATCGCAGGCATCGGCCGGCAGCACGAACGACGGCGGCTGCGTGCCGCTGCTGTGGGGCACGGGCAGGGTCATGCCAAACCTCCTGGTTGCGCGGCCAGCCGGTCCGCCACCAGGTCGCCGATGGCCAGTGAGGCGGTGAGCCCCGGCGACTCGATGCCGAACAGATGGACGAGGCCAGGCACGCCGTGGTGCGCAGCGTCCTGCACCACGAAGTCGGCTGCGGTGTTGTGCAACGAAGTGCCCGGGCCGGCCAGCCGCGGCCGGATGCCGGTGTAACCCGGCTGCAGCGCGCCATCGGCCAGCGCGGGGTAGTAGCGCCGCACCGCGGCGTAGAAGGCCGGCGCGCGGCTGGCATCGAAGTGGTAGTCCACGCCGTCGCGCCAGCTCAGGTCGGGGCCGAACTTGCATTGGCCGCCCAGGTCCAGCGTCACATGCGCCCGCAGCGCCCCTTCGCGCGCCGTCGGGTACACCAGGTGCTTGAACGGCGATGGCCCGGCCAGCGTGAAGTAGTGGCCCACCGCATGGTGCAGCGCCGGCACCAGCGCCGGCGGCATGCCGGCGATGGCCCGGGCCACCTGTTGCGCGCCCAGGCCGGCGGCATTGACCACGCTGCGGCACAGCAGCTCGATGCCGGCGCCGCCACCCCCATCGCCGATGCGCAGCACGATGCCCTCGGCCCGCACCTGGCCGCCCAGCACCGGGCTGCGCAGCGCCAGCACCGCGCCGGCCTGCTCGGCATCGCCCAGGTAGGCCAGCATCAGGCCGTGGCTGTCGACGATGCCGGTGGAGGGAGACAAGAGCGCGCCCACGCAGCGCACCGCCGGCTCCATCGACCGCGCCTCATCGGCCGACAGCCAGCGCAGGTCGTGCACACCTTGCGCCGCGGCCAGCGGCAGGTAGCGTTGCAGCTCGGGCAGCTCGCCCTCTTCCACCGCCACGATGAGCTTGCCGATGCGCTGGTGGCCGATGCCGCGCTCGGCGCAATAGCGGTACAGCGCCTTTCGGCCGGCCACGCACAGCCGGCCCTTGAGCGAGCCCGGCGCATACGAGATGCCGGCGTGGATGACCTCGGAATTGCGCGCGCTGGTGTGGGTGCCGATGGCGTGCTCGGCCTCGATGATCATCACCTCGCGGCCCGCCAGCGCCAGCGCACGCGCCACCGCCAGGCCCACCACGCCGGCACCGATGACGGCACAGTCGATGCGTTCCAGGTTCATGGGTGCGGGTGCTTGTCTAGACAGGTGGCCATCGGGTCAGAACAGGCTGCGCTGCGCTTCCGCGCGCACCGCGTCGTCATGCTCGCCCAGCGCCGGGCTGGCAAAGGGCACCGGCCCCGGCGTGCGGCCGAAGCTCACCGCGCGGCTGAAGCCGCGGTAGCTGCCCACGGCCGGGTGCCGGAAGGTGTGCACCATGCCTTCGGCCTGCACCTGCGGAAAGTCGAACATGTCTTCCACCGTGCGGGCGGCGGCGCAGGGCACTTCTTCGCCGAACAGGCGCTCCCACTCCAGCGCGCTGTGCGCGGCCAGTGCCTGGTGCAGCCGCGGCACGATCTCAGCCTGGTGCTGCGCGCGCTTGCGCACGCTGTCGTAGCGGTCGGTGGCCAGCAGCTCCTGCAGGCCCGTTTTCTCGCACAGCGCGCGCCAGAAGTGCGGCGTGTTGGCCGAGATGTAGAGGTAGCCCTCGCGCGTGGGGTGGATGCCGGTGATGCCGCCCGAGCGCATGTCGCGGCCCACTTCGCGCGGCTCACCTTCGGCCCACACCAGGCGGGCTGACTGCATGGCCAGCGCCGAGCGCAGCAGCGACACGCCCACCTCCTGCCCGAGGCCGCTGCGCGAGCGCTCGAAGAGCGCCGAAGCCACGCCGGCCGCGATCAGCGCCGCGGCGTAGTAGTCGACCACCGAGCCATACAGGATCTGCGGCGGCTGGCCGGCCGGCGCCTGCAGGCTGCACATGCCGGTCATGGTCTGCAGCACCTGGTCGTAGCCGGCCTTGTCCTTGAGCGGCCCCTGCTCGCCATAGCCGGTGACGGCGCAGTAGATCAGCCGGGGATTCACTTCACGCAGCCGTGCGTAATCGATGCCCAGCCGCGCCGGCACGCTGGGCCGGAAGTTGTGCACCAGCACGTCGGCCGTGCGCACCAGCGACATCAGCACCGCCAGGTCGTCGGGCTGCTTGAGGTCGAGCACCGCGCCCCACTTGCTGCGGTTCACGCCGATGAAGGCCCGGCTCTCGGCGGCCAGCGTGGAGGGGTACTTGCGCAGGTTGTCGCCGACCGGTGGCTCGATCTTGATGACCTCGGCGCCCTGGTCCGCCAGCAGGGTGCAGCCGTAGGGCCCGGCGATGTAGGCACTGAGGTCGAGCACGCGGATGCCGCTCAAGGGGCCGGGCGGGCCTTCGCGCAGGGGCAGCGCGCAGGGCGCCTCGGCGGGCTCGGGTCGGTGCAGGGCGTCGTTCATGGTGTGGCGGATGAAGTCAAGGCGTGGCGGGCAGCAGCCCCAGGCGGCGCGCCCACTGCACGGTGGCACGGGCCCGCGACAGGAAGGGGGCGTCGACCATGCGGCCATCCACCACCCAGGCGCCCACGCCGTCGGCCGCGGCCTGCTCGGCGGCCTGCACCACGCGCAGCGCATGCGCAATCTCGTCGTCGCCGGGCCGGAAGGCTTCATTGGCCAGCGCCACCTGGCGCGGGTGGATGCAGCTCTTGCCGATGAAGCCCAGCCCGCGCGCCACCGCCGCCTCGGCCTGGAAGCCGGCCGCATCGGCGATGTCGGCAAAGGCCGAGTCGCAGGCCCAGCAGCCCGCCTCGCCGGCGGCCAGCCGCACGGCCAGCATCACCTGCCGCACCGCCAGCGGGTCGCGGCGCGAGATGCCCAGCGGCTCGAACAGGTCGCCCAGGCCCAGCTGCAGGCCCTGCACCCGCGGGTCGGCGCCGGCCAGCTCGGCCGCCAGGCGCAAGGCCCGCGGAGTCTCGATGTTCAGCAGCAGGCCGATGGGCTCGGGTACGCCATTGGCCTGCTCGGCCGCCTGCAGCAGCGCGGCGGCGCGGCGCACGTCGTCGGGGTGCTCGGGCTTGGGCAGGTTCACCAGGTGCACGCCCGGCTGCGCGATGGCTTGCAGGTCGGCCTCGGCATGCGGCGTGTCCAGCGCATTGATGCGCACGATCAAGGTCTTGCCGCTGGCCGCAGCACCGGCGCCGCGCAGGAAGCGGCCCAGCGTCTGCCGCGCCTCGGCCTTGCGGGGCTCGGCCACCGCGTCTTCCAGGTCGAAGGACAAGGCATCGGCCTCGCTGGCCAGAGCCTTGTCGAACAGCTCCGGCCGCGAGCCGGGCACGAACAGTTTGCTTCGCATGCGGGGGTGTGCCTTTTCAGTCCAGCGGCGCCAGGCGCGCGCGTTCGTCGTGCCGGGCCAGACGGCCCAGCAGGTATTCCACCTCGGCGCGGGCCGCGGCGGTCAGCGGTGCAGCGGGCGCGCGCAAGGTGGGCGCGCCCAGCAGGCCGCGCCGGTGCAGCAGGTACTTGCGCACCGTCAGGCCGATGCCGGGCTGCTGCTCGTAACGCAGCAGCGGCAGGTGGGCATCGAACAGGTCTTGCGCCTCATCACGGCGGCCGGCCTGGTGCAGCCGCACCAGATCGCACAGCATGTCGGGAAAGGCATAGCCGGTGTTGGCACCGTCGGCGCCACGGCCCATCTCGCAGTCCAGGAACAGGCCGTTGTTGCCGGTGAGGATGGCGATGCGCCGCAGGCTGCCTTCCTGCTCCCAGGCGCGCAAGCTGCTGATCTTCTCCAGCCCCGGCCAGTCTTCATGCTTGAGCATCACGCACGAAGGCAGCTCGGTGACGATGCGGCGGATCACGCCCGGCGACATCTGCACGCTGAAGGTCAGCGGATAGTCCTGCAGCACGAAGGGCACGTCGGCACCGATGGCTTCTACCGCCTGCCGGTAGTAGCCGACGATCTGGTCGTCGGTGCGCAGCGTGTTCGGCGGCGCAATCATCACGCCCGCGGCGCCGCGGTCCATCACCTCGCGCGTCAGCGCGCGCATCGCGGCAAAGCCCTGCGCGCTCACGCCCACGACCACCGGCAACGGGCCGGCGCGGCGGATCATGCGTTCGGCCACGGCCAGGCTTTCGGCGTGCTCCAGCTTGGCGGCTTCACCCAGCTGGCCCAGCACCGTCAGGCCGGTGGCGCCGCAGGCCTGGTAGAAGTCCACCAGCCGGTCGGCCGATGCCAGGTCGAGCGAGCCGTCGGTGTGGAAGGGCGTGGGTGCGATCGGGTAGACGCCCCGGGCGTCGGCGGTCAGGCGCATGCAGGTTCCTTGCTGTGAACCGGCCGCAGTGTGCGCCCGCCGCACCGCCCGACCGATGAGAAAAGCTTGTTGATCGAGTGACGAAACATCGCGGGTCGTGCGGGCCGGCCTGCCTACGATCGGCACGGTCCGGAGCGGCCCATCCCGAGGCCGCGGCGAGGACGCTGGAGACACCGATGCCCCACTTCACCTTCCGCCGCCTGCTGGTGCTGGCCGCCTTGACTGCGGCGCTGCCGATGACGCCGCCCGCCCATGCGCAGACGGCGGCCTGGCCCAGCAAGCCCATCACCATCGTCGTGGGCAGCGCGCCCGGTGGCTCCAACGACGTGTTCGCCCGCGCCATCGCGCAGCGGCTGCAGGACGCCTGGGGCCAGTCGGTGGTGGTGGACAACAAGCCCTCGGGCGGCGGCGTGCTGGCCAATTCGGTGGTGGCACGGGCCGCGCCCGACGGCTACACGCTGGTGGTGGTGAGTTCCACCTTCACCACCGGCGCGGCCATCCGCACCAACCTGCCCTATGACGCCACCCGCGACCTGAAGCCGGTGGCCATGCTGGCCCGTGGCCCGATGCTGGTGACGGTGGCCAAGGACTCGCCGATCAAGTCGATCCAGGACCTGGTGGCGCAGGCCAAGGCCAGCCCGGGCAAGCTGAACTACGGCACCTCGGGCGCGGGCAGCATCAACCACTTC
The DNA here is from genome assembly GCF_964001545.1 of uncultured Aquincola sp. Classification (NCBI taxonomy): domain Bacteria; kingdom Pseudomonadati; phylum Pseudomonadota; class Betaproteobacteria; order Burkholderiales; family Sphaerotilaceae; genus Aquincola; species uncultured Aquincola sp. The sequence continues at coordinate 8,021 of NZ_CAXFDV010000180.1, read as the reverse complement.
GTGACCGAGCTGTTCACCGATGCGGCCCGCATCAAGATGACGCACATTCCCTACAAGGGCATGGGCCCGGCCACCAACGACCTGCTGGCCGGCCAGATCGAGGTGCTGGTGGCCAGCGCGCCCTCCATCCTGGGCCAGGTGCGCGGCGGGCGCGTGCGCGCGCTGGCGGTGACCACCGCCGCACGTTCGCCGGTGGCGCCCGAGCTGCCCACGCTGGAAGAAGCCGGCTACAAGGGCGGCGCGGCCGACCTGTGGTGGGGCGTGCTGGCGCCGGCGGCCACGCCGCAGGCGGTGGTGGACAAGCTCAATGCCGAGCTGAACAAGCAGGTGCAGTCGGCCGAGATGAAGGACTTCTTCCTGAAGGAAGGCGCGGTGCCCGCGCCGATGAAGCCGGCCGAGTTCGCGAGCTACATCGCTGATGAGATCGGCCGCTGGAAGGCCGTGGCCAGGAAGGCGGACATCCAGCCGGAGTGAACGCCGCCCACCCGTGAGCGCGCGCAGGGCTGCCCCCGGCGGGCTCTGCATTTGGTGCGCATGCACCAGTTTCTGCCGGCCTGGTCAGCCTGACCCCCGGCCCTGTGCACCCCTGTAGCGCGAAGCAACAGGGGCACCCCCCTTCAGGAGCACCTGCCAGGCGGATTCTGACCTGGCACGCGAGATGCGTTATCTGCCTCGGTATTACCGAACGATCAATCCGTAATAACGGTCGATGGGGCAGATCACGATGACTTTCAAAACGCTTGCTCAACGTCTGACTGGTGGCGTCAAGGCCCTGGTCTTCAGCGCCGCCCTGCTGGGCAGCCAGGCCAGCTGGTCGGCGCAGCCGCTCAAGATCGGCTACAGCGACTGGCCGGGCTGGGTGGCCTGGCAGGTGGCGATCGACAAGGACTGGTTCAAGCAGGCCGGGGTCGACGTCAAGTTCGAGTGGTTCGACTACTCCGCCTCGATGGAGGCCTTTGCCGCCGGCAAGATCGACGCGGTCACCGTCACCAACGGCGATGCCCTGGTCACCGGCGCGGGCGGCGCCAGGAGCGTGATGATCATGCTCACCGACTATTCCAACGGCAACGACATGATCGTGGCGCGGCCCGGCATCAAGTCCCTCAAGGACCTCAAGGGCAAGAAGGTGGCGGTGGAGTCCGGCCTGGTCGAGCACCTGCTGCTGCTCAACGGCCTGAAGAAGGCAGGCCTGAAGGAGTCCGACGTCACCCTGGTCAATGCCAAGACCAACGAGATGCCGCAGGTGCTGGCCTCGGGCGAAGTGGCCGCGGTGGGCGCCTGGCAGCCGATCGCGGGACAGGCCATCAAGGCCGTGCCGGGGGCCAGGCCCTTGCTCACCTCGGCCGATGAACCGGGCCTGATCTATGACGTGCTCACCGTCAACCCCGCCAGCCTGGCCAGCCGCAAGGCCGACTGGCAGAAGGTGGTGGCGGTGTGGGACAAGGTGGTGGCCTACATCGAAGACCCCAAGACCCAGCCCGATGCCGTGAAGATCATGGCGGCGCGCGTGGGCGTGCCGCCGGCCACCTACACGCAGTTCCTCAAGGGCACCAAGTTGCTGTCGCTGGCCGAAGGCAAGAAGGTCATGGTCAAGGCCGAGGGCTTCAAGTCGCTTCACGGCTCCAGCCAGATCGCCGACGACTTCAACGTGAAGAACGCGGTCTACAAGACCCCGCAAAGCGTCGACACCTACATCGACGCCAGCCTGACCAACGCCGCGGCCAGGTAAGGCGGCAGGTCGCGCGATGATCTCGACCGGACTGTGGGCCGTTCGCGCGCCCTTGTCGGCTCCGCAGCGCCTGGGGCTGGGCATCGCGGCCTTCGTGCTGCCGCTGCTGCTGTGGTGCGCCGTGAGCTACCTGCCTTTCGTGTGGCATCCGCTGGTGGCGGTGACCGCGCCCGGCGGCGTCGACTACTTCGAGCCCGGCATGCGCGTGGAAGCCGGCGTCTTCGCCGACGAGGTCAAGGCCATGCAGGAGGCCGGCCTGGCCTTGCCCCAGGGCGAGCCGGCCAACCCGGTGTACCTGCCCGCCCCGCACGAGGTGGCCAAGGCCTTCTACACGGGCTTTACCACCCCGCCCGAGCAGAAGGACGCCCCCTGGCTGCACCAGAGCCTGTGGCACAGCATGCAGATCATCTTCTGGGGCTTCCTGATCTCGTCGCTGATCGGCGTGCCGCTGGGCATCCTGTGCGGCACCTACAGCGCGCTGGCTCGGCTCAACGAACCCTTCATCGAGTTCTTCCGCTACCTGCCGGCCCCGGCCTTCGGTGCGCTGGCGGTGGCCATCCTGGGCATCCACGACGGGCCCAAGATCGCCATCATCGTCATCGGCACGCTATTCCAGCAGGTGCTGATCGTGGCCAACACCACGCGCCAGCTCGACCATGCGCTGCTGGAAGCGGCCACGACGATGGGCACGCGGGGCGCACGGCTGCTGCTCAAGGTGGTGGTGCCCGGCATCCTGCCCCAGCTCTACCGCGACCAGCGCGTGCTGCTGGGGTGGGCCTGGACCTACCTGATCGTGGCCGAGTTGATCGGCACCAGCTCCGGCATCACCTTCTTCATCACCCAGCAGGCCCGCTACCAGCATTTCGACAAGGTCTATGCCGCCATCCTGATGATCGGCCTCATCGGCCTGGGCATCGACCTGCTGCTGGCCTGGCTGGGCCGCCGCCTCTTTCCCTGGCTGCCGCCGCGCAGCCAGCATTGAAGGACACCCGCATGAGCACGTCCTACCTCGATCAGAGCGATGCGGTCCGGGCACGCCTGGCCCGCCTGAAGGCCCGCGAGGTCATCCTCGACGTCAAGGCCCTGGGCAAGACCTTCCCGTCGCCGCAAGGCCAGGTCACGGCCTTGAAGGCCATCGACCTGCGCGTCCATCGCCGTGAATTCGTCTGCGTGATCGGCCCCTCGGGCTGCGGCAAGTCCACGCTGATCCGCATCCTGGCCGGGCTGGAGCAGGCCAGCAGCGGCCAGGTGCTGCTCGATGGCCAGCCCGTCACCGGCCCCGGCAAGGACCGCGGCATGGTGTTCCAGGGCTACACGCTGTTTCCGTGGCTCAACGTGCAGCGCAACGTGATGTTCGGGCTGGAGACCAATGGCGCCAGCCGCAGCGAGGCCGAAGCGCAGGCGCGCCAGTGGCTGGACCTGGTAGGGCTGAGCGCCTTCGCACGGCACTATCCGCATCAACTCTCGGGCGGCATGAAGCAGCGCGTGGCCATCGCGCGCGCGCTGGCCATCCAGCCGCGCATCCTGCTGATGGACGAGCCCTTCGGCGCACTCGATGCGCAGACCCGCGCCCGCATGCAGGCCCACCTGCTGGAGATCTGGAAGAACATCGACATCACGGTGCTCTTCATCACCCACGATCTGGACGAGGCCATCTTCCTGGCCGACCGCATCCTGGTGCTCAAGGCCCACCCCGGCGAGGTGCAGGAGCTGATCGAGGTGCCCGTGCCGCGCCCGCGTTCGGCCGCGCAGGTGGGCAGCCCCGAGTTCCAGGCCACCAAGGCCCGGCTGGAGGCCCTGATCCATCCGCCGCAGCCCACCGCCGACGCGGCGCCGGCCGACGACGTGGTGCCCCGGCTGATCCGCTTCACGCACGTCTCCGACAACGTCGAATGAGCGGCGCCACCGCGCCGGCTTCGCACCCCCACACGCATTGCCTTCAAGGAGGACATGACCATGTTCTGGTCGGAACTCACCTGGGCCGAATTGCCCGACACGCTGGACGCCGCCGGGCAGGCCGCCCTTCTGCCCGTGGGCGCCACCGAGCAGCACGGGCCCCACATGGGCTGCGGCATGGACGCCGTCATTGCCGAGCACCTGTGCCGCGCCGTGGCGCAACGCACCGGCGTGCCCATGCTGCCCACGCTGCCGTATGGCTGCTCGCTGGGCCACAGCCGCCGCTGGCCCGGCACCATCCCCGTGCAGCCCATCACCCTGATCGAGCTGGTCAAGCAGATCGGTGATGGCGCCTACCACTCCGGCGTGCGGCGGCTCTTCATCGTCAACACCCACGTGACCAATGCCGCTCCGCTGCGCTGCGCGCTGGAGATGCTGCGCGCCGAGCACGACGACCTGATGGTGGCCCTCATCAACTCGCCGGCCATCAGCGAACGGGTGCGGCGCTTTCATTTTGCCGATGCCGAGGACTGGCATGCCAACGATGCCGAGACCTCGCTGATGCTGGCATTGGCGCCCGCGATGGTGCGGCCCGGGTTGCAGGCGCAAGCCGACGACCCGGACCGCACCGAAGGCCAGGTGTTTGCGCACCCGGTCAACCGCACCAGCCTCAACGGCGTGACCGGCACGCCCAGCCTGGCCACGGCCGACAAGGGCCGCGAGGGCTTCGACTGGATGGTCGAAGACCTGTCGGCGCTGGTGCGCCGCGGCCTCACCCAGACCCCGCCCCTGGCCCATTCCTTTTTCGACCGCGTCTGAGGTTCGGCCCCCAAGCTCCGGCGACGCGCCCTTCCCTCCATCCCCGAAGAGTCATCCCATGCACACCCCTGAAGACATCACGGCCCTCCAGCAAGCCCTCAAGGCCAAGGGCGTCAAGTACTGCATCGGCGCTTACGTCGACATCCACGGCATCCAGAAGGGCAAGGTCGTGCCCATCGACCACCTGCCGCAGATGGCCGCCGGTTCGGAGCGCTACACCGGCTATGCGCTCGACGGCCTGGGCCAGGCCCCCAACGAGGACGAGCTCACCTCCATCCCCGACCTCAACCACGTCGTCCAGCTGCCCTGGGAGCCCACCGTGGCCTGGATGCCGGCCGACAACGCCTTTCAGGGCAAGCCCTATCCGCTGAGCACCCGCGTGGCGCTGAAGAACGTGCTGGCCCAGGCCGCCGACATGGGCTATGGCATGAACCTGGGCATCGAGTGCGAGATCTACCTGCTCAAGCAGGAAGCCGACGGCCGCCTGAGCGTGCCCAACCCGAACGACAAGCTGGTCAAGCCCTGCTACGACGTCCAGGGCTTCCTGGACAGCATGGGCTGGCTGGACAAAGTGGCCAGCTGCATCAACGACCTGGGCTGGGACCTCTATTCCTTCGACCATGAAGACGCCAACGGCCAGTTCGAGTTCGACTTCAACTACGCCGATGCACTGACCACCTGCGACCGCATGACCTTCTTCCGCATGATGGCCAAGCACTACGCCAAGGAAGAGGGGCTGCTGGCCACCATGATGCCCAAGCCCTTTGCCGACAAGACCGGCACCGGCGCGCACTTCAACATGTCGCTGTACGACCTCAAGACGGGCAGGAACCTGTTCGCCTGCGACCCGAAGGAAGACCCGCGCGGCATCGGCCTGACACCGCTGGGCTACCAGTTCGTGGCCGGCATCCTCAAGCATGGCCGGGCCTTGTGCGCCGCCTTTGCGCCCACGGTCAACAGCTACAAGCGCCTGGTGCGCCGCGGCGCCATGAGCTACTTCTCGTGGGCACCGGTGTTCAATTCCTACGGCTCGAACAACCGCACCAACTCGGTCCGCATCCCGGCCGGTGGCGGCCGCTGCGAATCGCGCAATGCCGATGGCGCCGTCAACCCCTACCTGGCCGCCACGCTGGCGCTGGCCGCCGGCCTGGAGGGCATCCGCGAGGGGCTGAACCCGGGGGCGCCCAACGAAGATAATCTCTACGAACTCGACGATGCCCAACGGCGCGAGCGTGGCATCGACTTCCTGCCGCAGACCCTGCAGGAGGCCGTGCAGGCCTTTGCCGCCGACCCGCTGGTCGAACGCACCCTGGGCAAGGCCCTGCGCGACGAGTTCATCAAGTACAAGACCCAGGAATGGGAGACCTACCACCTGTCGGTCAGCCCCTGGGAAGTCGAGCGCTACAGCCACATGTTCTGACACCGATGGACGACGCACCCAGCTTGCCGGCGGCCGAAGGCCGCGCCAGCCCGGTCACCCGCATCAGCATCTCGATGCCGGAAGACCTGCTGGCCGACCTCGACGACATGGTGGCCGCCCGCGGCTTCGAGAGCCGCTCGCAGGCCATCGCCACCATGATCAACGACCAGCTGCTGGAGCACCGACGCCAGCTGGGCCAGCAGGTGATGGTGGGAACGATCACGCTGTTCTACGACCGCTCGGTGCGCGGGCTGCAAAAGCAGCTGGCCGACCTGCAGTGCGAGCACATCGACGAGGTGATCAGCTCGCTGCACGTGCACCTGGCCCAGAACCAGATGATGGAGGTGGTGCTGGTGCAGGGCCCGGCGGCCAAGCTGCAGGCCATCGCCAACGAGATGACCGCCCAGCGCGGCGTGGTGACGGGCCGCCTGCAGCTGATGGCGGCCACCATCCCGCCGCTGCATCCGCTGCCGGGCTGATCCGTCGGCGGGCAGAGCCGGGCCGGGCCACCAGGCCCGCCCGACGCTCGGCGACGCTCAAGGAGCCGGGCGGCTCGTGGCAGGCAGGCGGAACACCCGCACCGTCGTGGCCAGGTCCTGGGCTTGCCGCCGCAGGCTTTCGGCGGCAGCGGCGCCCTCTTCCACCAGCGCAGCGTTCTGCTGGGTCACCTGATCCATCTGCGTGACGGCCGTGGCCACCTGCGACACGCCGGCGCTTTGTTCGGCACTGGCGCCGCTGATCTCGCTGACGATGCCGGTCACTCGGTGGATGGCGTCCACCATCTCGCTCATCGTGCTGCCGGCCTGATCGGCCAGCGTCGCCCCCTGGCCCACGCGCTGCACGCTGTCCGTGATCAAGGCCTTGATCTCCCGGGCGGCCGAGGCGCTGCGCTGCGCCAACGTGCGCACCTCGCTGGCCACCACGGCAAATCCACGGCCCTGGTCGCCGGCCCGCGCCGCCTCCACAGCGGCGTTCAAGGCCAGGATGTTGGTCTGGAAGGCGATGCCGTCGATGGTGGCGATGATGTCCACGATGCGGTGACTGCCGTGGTTGATCTGCCGCATCGTCTCCACCACCTGCGCCACCACGCTGCCGCCCTCCGTGGCCACGGCACTGGCCTGCCGCGCCAGGCGGTCGCACTCGGCGGCGTTGTCGGCGTTCTGCACCACCGTCGCGTTCAGCTGCTCCATGGAGGCCGCCGTTTCCTGCAAGGCAGACGCCTGCTGCTCGGTGCGGCTCGACAGGTCGGCGTTGCTGGTGGCGATCTGCGCGCTGGCGGCCGCAATGTGCTCCGACGAGGCGCGCACCTGCGTGATGAGGGACACCAGCTGCTGCTGCATGCTGGACATCGACGCCAGCACGCTGCCCGCAGGCGCCTGCGCCGCACCCGGCATCTCACCCAGGTCGCCCGCCGCCACCCGCTGCGCCATCGACCCCAGCGCGGAAGGCTCCGCGCCCAGCGCCCGGCGCAGGTAGCGCGCCATCGACCCGCCCAGGCCGGCCGCCAGCAGCGCCGCCAGGGCACCCGCGCCGATCAGCCAGGTGCGCTGGTTGTCGTAGGCCGCCATCGAGGCTGCGGCACTGGCCTGGCCTTCACCGCGCAAGTGGTCGACGTAATCGCGTGAGGCCGTGAGCAGGGCTTCCAGCAGCGGGCGGCATTGTTCGTTCATCAGCCGCATGGCGTCGTCGCGCCGATCGCCGGCCGCGAGGTCGACAATCTGCAGCGCCACCGGTCGGTAGCGTGACTCGATCTCGACCAGCTGCTGCGTCAGTTCACGTTCGCGTGCGCTGATGGCGGGGTTGCCCTCGGTCACCTTGCGCAGGGCCTCCAGCCGCTGCGACAGCGCGGCGTTGGCCTGCACGGCCACCTCCCGCGCGGCTTCGCGCATGGCGGGTGAACTGGCCACCACCATGTCACGCACGCCAATGGCCCGACGGTTGGCCTGGGTGCGCACATCGGTGGCCATGTGCTCACGCTCGGCGGTGCCGTGCACGTACTCGTCGAACCGCGCATTGGCCCGGCTCAGCGACTGGAGCGCCAGTGCGCTGACCAGCACCACCGCCGCCACCAGCAGGCTGAAGGCAAGCGCAATGCGCCGATTGATCGTCAGTTTTTTCAAGGAAGCTCTCCAACAGGGATGGCCCGTCTTCGACTTC